>JAWWOL010000442.1:0-8721 GCA_033851695.1 Frankiales bacterium | reverse complement strand
CCAGCGCGGCGACCAGGCTGAGCCGCGCCTCGGTGTCGTAGTCGCGGTCACCCAGCCACGCCTGCAGCTCGCGGGTGTAGTGGTCGCCACGGCTGAGCGCGTAGCAGACCGGCAGCGAGTTCTTGCGCGAGCGCAGGTCGGACAGCACCGGCTTGCCGGTCAGCTCTGGGTCGCCCCAGATGCCGAGGACGTCGTCGACCAGCTGGAAGGCCAGCCCGAGCTGTTCGCCGAAGCCGGTCAGCGCGTGAACCAGGGGCTCCCGTGCACCGGCGAGGACGGCGCCGATGGCGCAGCTGGCGGCGATCAGCGACCCGGTCTTGCCGGCCGCCATGTCGAGGCACTGCTCGAGGGTGATGTCGCTGCGCCCCTCGAAGCGGACGTCGTCGACCTGCCCGCGGATCAGCCGCTGGGTGGCGCCGGCCAGCAGCCGGGCCGCGGCCGTACCGGAGTCTCCGGGGACGTCCAGCAGCACCTCCTGGGCCAAGGTGACGAGGGCGTCCCCGACCAGGATCGCGCTCGCCGGCCCCCACAGCGCCCAGACCGTCGGCCGGTGCCTGCGGGACAGGTCGCCGTCCATCAGGTCGTCGTGCAGCAGCGAGAAGTTGTGCACCAGCTCGACGGCGACCGCTCCGGGCACGGCCACGTCGGCGTCGGCGCCGGCCGCCCGCGCGGAGAGCAGCGCCAGCGCCGGGCGCAGCGACTTGCCGCCTCCGCCGGACTCCGGCTCGCCGTCGGCGTCGGTCCAGCACAGGTGGTAGGAGGCCTGGGCTCGCGTGTGCGGGTCGAGCCGCGCGACCGCGTCGCGCAGGGCAGGCTGGACCAGCGGCTGGGTCTCGGACAGGGCTACCGGGAAGGCGATCGTCACGCTGGTACTCCCTCGGTCGGGCTCGTGGAGAGTCGGCTGGCGAGCTTTGTTCGCTGGGGTTGGCCGAGGGCGGCGGCGGCGGCGTCCCCGCTGCGGACCGCGCCCTCCATCGTCGCGGGCCATCCGGTGTCGGTCCACGCGCCGGCCAGCAGCAGACCTGGCAGCGCGGTCACCGGTCCGTGCCGCAGTGCTCGGCTGCCGGGCGCCGGCCGGAACGTCGCCTCGCGTTCGCGGGTCACGAAGCAGTCGACCAGCTCGGCCTGCCGCGTCCTGGGCAGCATGGTGGCGAGCACCTCGCTCACCTGGTCGCGGATCACCGCAGCGGGCAGGTCGATCAGGTCGTCGGCGGCCGAGATCGGGACGGTGACCGCCTGACCCTGGGCCAGGCCCACCTGGTCGGTGCTGTCGAAGACCCAGGGCACCACTGATCCCAGCCCGGCGAGGTAGGGCTCGTCCATGACCCGGCTCGAGTAGACGAGGTGCACGTTGAGGATCGGTGCGGTGCCGAGCCGCTCGGCCCAGCCGGCCGGCAGCGACGTCGCACCTGGCGGCAGCAGCCGCTCGGCCGCGGCCGGGGCGACGGCAAGCACGACCGCGTCGGCGGCGATGTCCTCGCCGTCGCGGAGGCGGACGGACCACCCCTGGGAGCCGCGGGTGATCGCCTCGACCCGGGCACCGCAGCGTACGGACGCCCCGAGCCGGGCGAGCTCGGCCGCCGCCGGGTCACCGTGCAGGCGCTGCAGCGGCACCCGGGACCAGCCGAGGTCGCCGGCTGCCGTGTCGGTCAGTAGCCCGACCTGGAACACGGTGGCCGCCAGGGCGAGCGACGCGTCGTCGGCTCGTGCGTTCAGGGTCGCGACCCCGATCAGGTCCCACACCGCCTCGACCGTACGGGCGTCCTGGCCGTGGGCCCTGAGCCAGTCACCGAAGCTGGTCGAATCAGCGGCCTCCGAAGTCGCGTCGACCTTGCCCATCGCCTGCATCGCCCGGGCCAGTCGCAGCCGTTGCAGCGGCGAGAGCGCCCCGTAGCGCAGCAGGGCAGGGGCGAGGTGCAACGGCGCCGGCAGCCGGTTGCGGCGCAGCCGGTGCCGCCGACCGGTGGCGGTGTCGACGATGGGCACGTCGAGCCGGCCCTGCAGCCGGACCAGGTGGGAGACCCCCAGCCGGTCGAGGAAGGAGCGGTAGGAGGTGCAGCAGCGCAGGAACACGTGCTGGCCGTTGTCGACCACGAGGTCACCACGGGTGAAGGAGTAGGTCTGGCCGCCGAGCCGTGGCTTGCCCTCGAGCAGGGTCACGTCCCAGCCGTTGTCCGCGCAGCGGATCGCCGTGCTCAGGCCGGCGAGACCGCCGCCGACCACCACGACGCGGGGCCGGTTCACGCGGCCCGCCCGGCCATCGCGCGTGCGGCGACCCGCGCCTTCTCCCACCCCGACAGCGACAGCCGGCGGTCGTAGCTGAGCTGCGGGCTCTGCTCCAGCCGGTCCAGCAGCGACCGGTAGATCCCGGCCATCGCCGCGCAGCAGGCGGCGCTGCGCCGGTCGAGCAGCGGCAGCAGCCGCAGACCGTCGTCGTACCAGCGGGACGCGCGCGCCGCGGCCGCCCGGATCAGCGCGTCCAGCGCGCCGTCGGCGTCGTCGAGCCGGCCACCGGGGCCGAGCGTGAGCGTCACCCCGAAGCGGTCGAGGTCCTCCGCCGGCAGGTAGACCCGGCCGAGGGTCAGGTCCTCGCGGATGTCGCGGAGGATGTTCGTCTGCTGCAGCGCGACCCCGAGCGCGTTGGCGTAGGCCGGCGCCCGCCGGTCGGAGCTGCCGCCGAAGATGCCGAGGGAGAGCCGGCCGACCGAGCCGGCGACCCGGGTGCAGTAGGTCACCAGCTCCTCGAACGTCGCGTACCGGTGCCCGACCACATCCATCTCGACGCCGTCGATCAGCTCGTCGAAGGCACCCAGCGGTACGGGGAACCGCCGCGCGGCGTCGTGGACCGCCGCCATGACGGCGTCGGCGTCCCCGGCGGGGCGGTGCAGCGACTCCCGTACGGCGGCGAGCGCGGCACGCTTGTCCGTGACCGGAAGGTCACCGTCGCCGATGTCGTCGATCCGGCGGGCCAGCGCGTAGACGGCGCTCAGCGCGGAGCGCTTCTCGGACGGCAGCAGCCGGATGCCGTAGTAGAAGTTGCGTGCCTCGGCCCTGGTGATCTGCTCGCAGGCCGCGTAGGCCTCGGTGAGTGGGGCGGTCATCGGCCGGCCCCGCTCAGCAGCATCGCGGCCCGCAGCGCAGTGTCCCGGCGCCGCGGCCGTGGCGGCCCGGCGAGCACGTCGAAGTCGGCCCGGCGCAGCGCCCGTACGGTGGCCTGGCCGCCGGCGACGTAGCCGGCCACGGCCACCCGGGCCCAGCCGTGCAACAGGCCCAGCAGCTCCCTGCCGCTGCCGAGGAGCTGCTCGGCCCTGGCCGTCTCCGCCCGCAGGACCTGCCGCAGCCGGGGCGACGTGGTGGCCGCGTCGAGCTCGTGCTCGTCGACGCCGTGCTCGCGCAGGCTCTGCTGCGGCAGGTAGACCCGACCGTTGGCCCGGTCCTCGGCGACGTCCTGCCAGTGCTCCAGCAGCTGCAGGGCGGTGCAGACCCGGTCGGAGAGCTCCTCGGTGCGGGGCGTGGCGGCCCCGAACACCGCGAGAACCAGCCGGCCGATCGGGTCGGCCGAGAGCCGGCAGTAGCCCAGCAGGTCCTCGAAGCTCTCGTACGTGGCGACCCGCTGGTCCTGCAGGTTGGCCTGCACCAGGCGGTCGAACGGCTCCGGTGTGAGCCCGAGCCCGCGCACCGTCGGGACCAGCCGCTGCAGCACCGGCGACACCGGCCGACCGGTCGACCACACCTCGGCGAGGTCGCGCCGGAACTCCAGCAGCAGCCCCTCGCGGTCGCCCGCTGCGCGGTCACCGAGGTCGTCGATGACCCGGGCCACGTCATAGACCGACACCAGCCGGGCTCGGACCTCACGCGGCAGGATCCGCAGCGCCACCGGGAAGTTCTCGCCCTGCTGCAACTCGCGCAGCACCGACGACGACGTCTGGTACGCCGTCAGAGGTGCGGGGCTTGCACTCTCGCGCATAGTTCGATGTTCGTTCGATGAGCACGAGGCGTCCGCGCAGCAATGCAACATCGAGAGGGCCCGAAATTGTCACGAGCGTACAAACAGGGGGCCACGAGAACCTGCTCGTTACAGGGAGGTTGCCGTCGTGTCAGGCGAAGGCCGAACCTCGGCAGCGCTGTCGATTCCCTGCTCCAGGACGGCGAAAACGTCGGCGACAGCGACGGCAAGGGCGGCGGCGGGCACCACCGCCGGGTCGGTGCTGATGCCGAGGCACAGGACCCCGTTCCAGCTCAGTCCGCCCACGGCGACAGGTGCCCGGGGTGCGAGCGGCAGCAGCGGGAAGGCGGCCTCCAGCCGGGCGCCCAGCAGGTAGAGCTGCCGGGGTGGTCCCGGCATGTCGGAGACGATCGCCGAGAAGTAGCGGTGGCCGTAGACGGTGCGGGCGAACCACGCGTGCAGTGGCGGCGGGAACACCGCGCCCGTCGCCTGCATGACGAACCGCGAGGCCTGCGCCCGGCTGGGGCTGGCCAGCCGGCCGGTCTGGGTGGCCACGTGGGCCAGCCGAGCCGGCTCCGCAAGGGGACCGACCGGCAGGTCCACCATGACGGCCGCCGTGACGTTGCCTTCGGCCGCGGTGGCCGGGTCGCGCATCATCAGCGGCACGGAGGTGCGCACGACCTCCCGTACGGGGACCATCGACCGGCCGAGGCCCCCGGCGACGGCGGCGAGCAGGACGTCCGTGCTGCGTACGCCGTAGGTCCGGGCCATCGTCCGCAGCGTGCGCAGCGGGAGTCGCACCGTGCCGTACGAGCGCTCGGCGGTGTCGCCGCCGGGCAGCGGGTCGCGGGCGCCGCCGTCCCGGGCCAGCTGCGCGATCCCGACCAGCACCCCGGAGACGGCGGCCCAGCCTCGGGCCCGTCGCACCGGCGTGGCGTGCCGCTGCTCCTGCTGGGGCGACAGCAGCCGCAGCGCCTGGGCGACCGTGCCGATCCCGTCGGCCACGACGTGGTGCACGATCAGGATCACGCCGGCGGTGGTGGGGCCGATCCCGTGCACGACGACGAGGCGCCACAGCGGGCGGTCCCGCGGCAAGGGCGTCGCGGCCAGCTCGGCCACCAGCCGGTAGAACGCCTCCTCGCCCACCGCCCCCCCGTCCGCCGCCGTGAGGTCGACCGCCGGGACGTGCCAGTCCCAGTCCACCTGGTCGGTCTGCCGCCATACCGGGCGCCGCCACCCGTGCGGGTCGAGCCACCGCGGGCCGTCGGCGGGTCTGACCCGGTCGAGCACCTGGCGGAACCGCGGCAGCGAGCCCAGCTGCTCCTGGACCCGGGCCACCACCTCCTCGCGGGTGATCGGGACGCCGCCCCGCGAGGACAGGTCGAGCAGCACCACGCCGCCGACGTGCTGCGGTGCCGTGCGCCGTTCCACGTACAGGAAGAACGCGTCGGCGGCGGCGACCTTGTGCGGCGGGTCGAGCGGGGTCCAGCGGACGCAGGCGGCGACGAGGACGACGGCGACGAGGGCGTCGAGCAGGAAGTGGTTGGCGGTGGCGAGGATCACCCACAGGGTGAGCAGGACGTGGGCACCGGAGGCAAGCTGTACCCGGCGGCCGCCGGAGATCCGGGCCAGCACGGCGCTCACCCACAGCGCCCAGCCGAAGTGCAGCGACGGCATCGCGGCCAGCTGGTTGGCGTGCCCGACGAGCGGTGACCCCCACGAGCCCCAGGTGTGCCCGTCACGCACCGTGTCCACGAAGCCCTGGTGGAGCAGCAGCCGGGGTGGCGCCAGCGGGTAGGCGGCGAAGCAGGCGATCGCGGCCAGGTTGAGCCAGATGAACGACGTACGGGCCCAGGCGTACAGCTCCGGCCGCGCGCGCCAGAGCCAGTACAGCAGGAGGAACGCGCTGAGCACGTACGTCGTGGCGTACTCGTAGTTGGCGAAGACCCGGAGCGCGGGATGTGGCGCCAGCCAGCGGTTCAGCGCCGCCTCAGGGTCGAGGTGCAGCCGCCGCTCGAGCTCGAGGATGTCCGTCGCGTGACCACGGGCCGCGGCGGCGCGGCCCGGCCAGTCGAGGCCGTTGACCACGAGGTAGACCGCGAAGACCGCGAGGCCGCGTACCAGCTCCGGGAGCGGTCGCGGGCGGGTGGACTGCTGCGCGGGGTCGACGGAGGCCGTGGTCCCCTCCTGCACAGTCGCGGCCATGCTGCTGGGCTGCCCAGCGCCGCTGACGGTACCCGAGAACCGGGCCGTGGGTCAGGCGGCCACTGGTCGGCGCAGCAGCCGGATGTTGTCCGAGGCCAGGCCGCGACGGCCGAGCAGGAAGCAGACGCCGATGCTGAGCGCGAGCAGGACCGGGCTGATCAGCGCCCGGGAGAGCATGCCGTAGTCCACGCTGAGGTGCAGGAAGCTGAACGAGATGCCGGCATCGAGGAGCCGGGTCGCTCCCCAGAACAGGCCCACGTTGCGGAACATCCGGCGTACGCGCGGCCGGTCGATGAGGTGGGCGGGCAAGTCGATGAAGTCCTTGGCCAGCGTCAGGGTGAGCGGCTTGCCGGCCAACGAGGAGCCGACGAAGATCGCCGCCATCACCATGGAGCCGATCACCGGCTGCAGCAGGTAGATGAACGCGCTTCCAGTGGCGAGTGACACGCAGCAGCGCGCGGCGAGCAAGCCGCCGGTGAGCATGAGGGTGCCTGGGCACCGGCCCTTCTCGCGCCAGCGGACCAGCAGCACCAGCCAGGACCAGCCGAGCGCTGCGAGCAACGCGGTGAGCAGGCCGCGGGTGTGCAGCAGGGTGGCCATGAGCAGCCACGGAACCACCATGGTCTCGACCACGAGGCGGCCGGCGGTGCGCACGGTCGGCCGCAGGGGCGGGAGATACATGACCATGTGGTGCGGATGTGGGTCGCGGTTCATTACCGTATGGCCCTCCGGGTTCGTAGGGGCCCGCCGGGCCTTCGGCCGCAGCATGGGCACTACCTCCCCACGATCGCATGCCTTTAGGCCCATCCGACGCAGCCGGTACAAATACTCACCGATCGCACAGGTAAGCCGGACTAGCGGAAGTCTCGCCGGCGTCGGGAAAACCATCGACGGCGTTGCGGTTGCTCTTGAGCCAGTCCGCATCCCGACTTCAGCCGGCCGCCCTGCGCAGTGCCTCCAGGGACAGTCGCAGGTCCTCCTCGTCGGTGGACCAGTTGCTCACCGAGATACGGATAACGTCCCGGTCGTGCCAGCGGGAGCCGGACATCCACACCGTCCCGTCGGCGAGCAGCCGCGCCGCGACCGCCTTGGTCCGTTCGTCGTCCTCGAAGGCCAGACAGACCTGGGTGTACGGGACCTCGTTGAGCACCTGGGCGCCCGGGAGCTCGGCGATGCCCCGAGCAAGGTCGGCGGCGTGTCGGGCCAGATTCTCGACAAGATCGGAAACCCCAGCGCTGCCAAGTGATCTCAGCGCCGCCCAGACCGGGACGCCCCGGGCCCGACGGGACAGCTCGGGGACCTTCTGGTACGGCTCGCCGGCTCCTGTCTCGTCGGTGATCAGATAGCTGGCGTGGACGCCCAGGGCCGACCGCATCGCCGCACGGTCCGCCACGATCGCCACCCCGCAGTCGTACGGGACATTGAGCGTCTTGTGCGCGTCGGTGGCCCAGGAATCCGCTTCCGCCAACCCCTGCGTGAGGTGCCGCAGGCCCGGAGCCGCCGCCGCCCACAGTCCGAATGCGCCGTCGACATGGACCCAGGCATCGTGGGCGTGGGCCACCTCGATCGCCTGCTCCAGCGGGTCGAAAGCGCCCGAGTGCAGGTTGCCCGCCTGCAGGCACACGATGGTCGGCTCGTCGGACGTGCCGTGGGACGCCATCGTCTCGGCCAGCCGGTCCACCCGGATCCGGCCCTGATCGTCCGCAGCAACCACCTCGGGGGCGCCGAGGCCGAGGTAGCGCAGGGCGAGGTCGACCGTGTCGTGCCGCTCGGCGCCCACCAGCACCCGTACCCGAGGCCCTCCGGTCAGGCCGTCCCGCGCCACGTCCCAACCGGCCTTGGCCAGCACGGCCGTACGGGCGGCGGCGAGGCAGCTGAAGTTGGCCATCGTGGCGCCGGTGACGAAGCCGACGTCCGCGGGCGGCAGCCCCAGCAGCTCGAGCAGCCAGCCGGCCGCGGTCTCCTCCATCGCCGAGATCGCGGGCGTGGCAAGGCGCATCCCGGAGTTCTGGTCCCAGGTGCTGACCAGCCAGTCGGCAGCGAGCGCCGCCGGCAACGTGCCGCCGATGACCCAGCCGTAGAAGCGGCCCGACCCCATCGCCATCAGCCCCGGCTCGGCGGCTGACGCCATCAGCTCGACGACCTCCTCGGGCGCCGTCGGATGCTCGGGCAGCCGACCGCCCAGCACGGCCGCCACATCGGCGACCGAGGCGGTGGGCGGCACCGGTCGGGTCCCGACCGAGCCCAGCCAAGCATGCGCATGCTCGACCGCGGCGGCCAGCGCCTTGTCGTACGAGCCGCCGCGAACCGACATGGGCTTCCCCCGATGCTGGGAGGTCTGAGGCACCGTCAGGTTAGACCGGTGGTCCCCCACGCTCATAGTTTCCTGCCAGCCAGCGCCTACCTGGCTGCCAGCCACCTGGCAGACCGTGAGATGGCCGCCGCACCTGAGGTCGCGGTCACGAGGAGGCAGAGATGTCCGAGATGTCCGAGCAGCAGAACAACCCCAGCCCGAAGCGGCCTCGCTGGCGGACGCTGGTCGTCGGAGGCCTCCTGGTGTCCGGCATCGT
>JAWWOL010000424.1:0-4378 GCA_033851695.1 Frankiales bacterium | reverse complement strand
TGGTCGGCTACGACCTCATCCATGCGTGCGAGCGCTGGCTGTTCGCCGGTTTCGTGCTGATCTTCGGCGTGCTCACGATCAGCCTGTTCACGCTGCACTACCCGGGCGGCTCGTTCGACCTCGGCGGCTTCAAGGTGGTGCCGTTCTTCGCCCAGTTCGGCGTCGTCGCCGGCTACCAGATCAGCTGGGCCATCTATGTCTCCGACTACTCCCGTTACCTGCCGCCGGCCGTGGGCGTGCGCGACACCTTCCTGTGGACCTACTGGGGCTCGGCTCTGGGCGGCGCGTGGCTGATGTGCCTGGGAGCGGCGCTGGCGTCCTGGTGGTCAGGGCACAGCAAGGACCCCTTCGACACCGTCGCCTCCATCAACGCTGCCGGTGACCACGTGTTCAGCGGCTTCGGCGCAATCGTGCTGCTGTTCGCGGTGCTGGGGCTGGTGTCGGTGACAGCGCTCAACATGTACGGCGGGTCGCTCACCCTCATCGGCGCCATCGACTCGATCCGCAAGATCGAGCCCACGACCACCATCCGCGTCGTGACCGTGATCGTGACCGCCCTGCTGTCGGTGGTCCCGGCCATGTTCATCAGCGGCAGCTTCATGACCGACTTCCAGAACTTCCTGCTGCTCGTGCTCTACTTCTTCATCCCGTGGACAGCGGTCAACCTCGTCGACTACTACATCGTCCGCAAGGGGCACTACGCCATCGCCGAGATCTTCAACCCGAACGGGATGTACGGCCGCTGGGGCTGGCGTGGCATCATCGCCTACCTGGTCGGGTTCGGCGCCATGACGCCGTTCTTCGTGATCGGCACCTGGTACACCGGCTTCATCGGCCACGACCTCGACGGCACCGACATCTCGTTGTTCATCGGCCTTCCGGTCGCCGGCCTCCTCTACTGGTATCTCGCGAGGACCATCGACGTCGAGGCCGAGACGAGGGTCGCCGAGCAGGAGGCACGTGAGCTGGAGGCGGTGGCGTCGGCCCACGGCCGACCCGACCTCTCGAAGTCCTGATGGCGGACGCCTGGCAGACCGCCGAGGACATCCGTACGGGCGTCACCACCTCGGTCGAGGTGGTCATGGCGGCGCTGACGGCTGCCAGGGACAGCGAGGTGAACGCCTTCACCGTCGTGTTGGAGCAGTCGGCGCTCGCTGCTGCCGCTGAGGCAGATGCCTTGGTGGCCAAGGGATCCAGGTTGCCGCTGCTGGGCGTGCCGGTGTCCGTCAAGGACCACATCTGGATGACGGGGACGCCGGCGACGAACGGGTCCCTGGCCCTGCGAGAGTTCCTGCCGCCGGAGGACAACGTCGCGGTCGCCCGGCTGCGGGCCGCCGGTGCCGTCATCGTGGGCAAGACCAACAATCCGGAGTTCTGCTATCGCGGCTACACCGACAACCGGCTGTACGGCCTGACCCGCAACCCGTGGGACCTCGGGCGCACGCCGGGCGGCTCCAGCGGGGGAGCGGGTGCGTCGGTGGCGGCGGGCATGACCTGCCTGGCTCTGGGCACCGACGGCGGCGGCTCCATCCGGATCCCGGCTGCGTTCTGCGGTGTCGTCGGGCACAAGCCGACGTTCGGTGCCGTACCCAAGGATCCGGGTTTCCCTGGCTGGAAGACACTCTCAGTCGATGGGCCGTTGGCCAGGTCGGTACGGGACGCGGCGCTCATGCTGTCCGTGATCGTCGGGCCGGCCGTCGAGGACGACATGACTTATCCGGGCCTGGCCGCCTCGGATCTCCTCGAGGCGGTCTCGGGTGAGGTCGCCGGACTGCGCATCGCATGGTCGGAGGACATGGGCGGGCTGCCCGTCGATCCCGGTGTCCGCGCGGTCTTCCGTACGGCCGTCGAGGTCTTCGAGGGCCTCGGCTGCACGCTGGTCGAGGACTATCCCGCGGTGCCGCACCCGACGGACCTGTGGAACACCATCGCCTGCGCCGAGGGATTCGTCTCCGAGGGGCCGTTGCTGGACGGCTTCCGGGAGGTGATGTCCGAGGGCATTCCGGAGCTGATCGAGGCCGGCCGCGACATCTCCGCCGCCGACTACATCGCGGCGATGCACGCCAAGGCCGCGTACGCCCGGTTGTGGGGGGAGTTCTTCGGCTCGTACGACCTGCTGCTGACGCCGACCATGCAGCTGACGGCTTTCCCGGTCGGGCTGCAGACACCCCCGTCGATCGACGGGGTGCCGGTCGACCCGTTCTTCGACGACTGGTGCACGAGCTGCCTGTCGGCCAACCTGGCCGGGCTGCCGGCCACGTCCGTACCAGCCGGGCTGGCCGACGGCCTGCCGGTCGGGCTGCAGATCATGGGCCCGCGGTGGTCGGACGCGCTGACGCTGCGCGGGGCAGCGGCGTTCGAGCGGGTGGTGCCCTGGGCGGGGTTCGTGCCTAGGGGACGAGCTGGTTGATCTCGGCGAGCTCGGCTGCTGTCGGGATCCACTCGCCCGCGGCCGCATTGGCCCGGACCTGCTCGGGCTTGGTGGCCCCGGCGATGACCGAGCCGACCGTCGGCTGCGCTGCCAGCCCGGCGATGGCGATCTCGAGCAGGGTGCGACCGTGCTCGGCGCCCCACTTCTCCAGCGCCTCGACCCGGTCGAACTTGTCGTCGGTGAGGTAGGCGTCCCGGCCGGCCAGGCGGGAGTCCGCGGGCGCGCCGGTGTCGCGGCGGACCTTGCCGGTGAGCAGCCCGTTGGCCAGCGGGAAGAACGGCAGCATGCCGACGCCGAATGCCTCGCAGGCGGGGATGACCTCGGCCTCGACCCCCCGCTCGAGCAGGGAGTAGTGGTTCTGCGCGGAGACGAACGGCGCGAAGCCGTTCTGGCGGGCCACGTGGTCCGCGTCGGCGATCTGCCAGCCGGCGAAGTTGGACGAGCCGATGTAGCGGATCTTGCCCTCGGTGATCAGCTCCTGGAGGGCGGCCAGGGTCTCCTCGATCGGCGTCACCGGGTCGGGGGTGTGCAGCTGGTAGAGGTCGATGTAGTCGGTCTGCAGCCGGGTGAGACTCGCCTCGACTGCGCGTCGGATGTAGCCCCGACCCCCCTTGGCGCCGGCGCTGGGACCGTAGCCCATGTCGGCATTCTGGTTGCCCCACTTGGTGGCGAGGAGCACCTTGTCGCGGCGCCCCCGGATCGCCTGGCCGATCAGCTGCTCGGACTGGCCCTTGCTGTAGATGTCGGCCGTATCCAGCAGGGTGATGCCTTCGTCGATGGCGGCGTCGATGACGGCCTTGGTGGCAGCGAGGTCGAGGCGGCCGCCGAAGTTGTTGCAGCCGAGGCCGACGACGGAGACCAGCAGGCCGGAGTTGCCGAGGGGTTGATAGCGCATGTATACAACGGTATGTGACGATGCCCGTGGCCGCCAAACCGGGGCTTACGGCCGGTTTAAGTCCCGGAGACGATCAGGTCAGCCGAAGATGTCCGCCAGGGCGAAGGTCACCGGCTTCTCGAGCTGCGCGTAGTCGCACGAGGCTGGGTCGCGGTCGGTGCGCCAGCGGACGAACTGGGTCGCGTGCCGGAACCGGTCGCCCTGCATCTGGTCGTATGCCACCTCGACCACGAGCTCGGGCCGCAGGGGTTCCCACGACAGGTCCTTGCCGGCGTTCCAGCGGCTGGCCGACCCGGGCATCCGCTCGGCTTCCTCGGTCGCCTGGCCCCAGGCCTGCCAGGGGTGACCGGCCATGGCATCGGTGCGGTACGGGGCCAGCTCGTCGACCAGCTCGGCCCGCCGCTTCATCGTGAACGAGGCGGCGACGCCCACGTGGTGCAGGTCGCCGTCGTCGTCGTACAGGCCGAGGATCAGTGAGCCGACCACCGGCCCGCTCTTGTGCCAGCGGAAGCCGGCCACGACGCAGTCGGCCGTACGGGCGTGCTTGACCTTGAACATCGCCCGGACGTCAGGCCGGTAGGGGATGTCGAGCGGCTTGGCGATGACGCCGTCCAGGCCGGCGCCCTCGAACGTGGTGAACCACTGCTCAGCCTCGGCAACGTCGTAGGTCGCCGGCGTGAGGTAGACCGGAGCTGCCGAGGACGACAGCGCCTGCTCGAGCCGAGATCGCCGTACGGACAAGGGTTCTGCCATCAGCGACTCGTCCCCGATGGCGAGGAGGTCGAACGCGACGAACGATGCGGGCGTCTCCGCGGCGAGCTTGCGGACGCGGGAGTCGGCCGGGTGCAGCCGCATCTGCAGCAGGTCGAAGTCGAGGCCCGTCGGCGTCACGATCACGATCTCGCCGTCGACAACGCACCGCTCCGGCAGCTGCGCCTTGACCGCCTCGACCACGTCGGGGAAGTAGCGGGTCAGCGGCCGTTCGTTGCGGCTGCCCAGCTCGACCTCGTCACCGTCGCGGAACACGATGCACCGGAAGCCGTCCCACTTCG
>JAWWOL010000262.1:0-6719 GCA_033851695.1 Frankiales bacterium | reverse complement strand
CCGGTGAGCGCCCTCGACCAACCGCTGCGCAGCGCGATCGGCGACAAGACGGCCAAGCCGATGGCGGAGTCCCTCGGGCTCGAGACGGTCGGCGATCTGCTGCGGCACTATCCGAGTCGCTACCAGGATCGTGGCGTGCTCACTCCCCTCAGCTCCCTGGTGGCTGGTGAGGACGTCTCCGTGCTGGCGGACGTGGTCAGCTTCACCACGGCGACGACCAGCAGGCCGCGGGTGATGCGGCGGTCGGTGGTCACGACGGACGGCCGAGGTCGACTCACCGTCACGTTCTTCAGCCCGGGTGCCTTCATCGGCAAGGACCTGCTGCCCGGCAAGCGCGCCATGTTCAGTGGCAAGGCCCGTCGGTTCAAGACCGAGTGGCAGCTGGACAAGCCGGAATACGAGCTGGCGGACGAGGACGTCGACGACGGCACGACCCTGGAGGCCGCCCAGGCCTGGGCCAAGTCGCGGATCGTCGTCTATCCGCTCGCCGGGAAGCTGACCAGCAAGAAGGTCGCGGCGGCCGTAGCCATGGTGCTGCCGTCGATGGAGGGCGTGGAGGACCCTTTGCCGGCCGACATGCGCGAGCGCCATGGGCTGCTGCCATGGGCAGAGGCGATCCAGAAGATCCACCGGCCGCAGAGCGACGTCGACGTGGCGAGGGCCCGAAGGCGGCTGGCGTGGGACGAGGCGATGGTGCTTCAGGTGGCGCTGGCCCGGCGCCGCGCCGAGGCTGCGCTGGTGCCGACCACGCCGCGCGTCGCCGGCGCCGGGGGTCTCGTCGACGCCTTCCGGACCCGGCTCCCGTTCGAGCTGACCGCCGGCCAGCAGACGATCGACGACGTGCTGCGCCGCGACCTGGCAGGCACCGTGCCGATGCACCGGCTGCTGCAGGGCGAGGTCGGCTCCGGCAAGACGGTCGTCGCGCTGCTGTCCATGCTCACCGTCGTCGACGCCGGGGGACAGGCTGCCCTGCTGGCTCCGACCGAGGTGCTCGCGCAGCAGCACCATCGTTCGATCACCGCGATGCTCGGCCCGCTGGCCGAGGCCGGCCGGCTCGGTGGCTCCGACGACGCGACCCGGGTCACGCTGCTGACCGGTTCGCAGAGCACGGCCGTACGGCGCGAGGCGATGCTCGAGGCGGCGTCCGGTCAGGCCGGCATCGTGGTCGGCACCCACGCCCTGCTCGAGGACAAGGTGCAGTTCGCCGACCTCGGCCTCGTCGTCGTCGACGAGCAGCACCGGTTCGGCGTACACCAGCGAGATGCCCTGCGCGCCAAGGGTTCTCAGCCGCCCCACCTGCTGGTCATGACGGCGACGCCGATCCCCCGTACGGTCGCGATGACGGTGTTCGGCGACCTCGAGGTGTCGTCGCTGACCGAGCTGCCGCAGGGCCGCTCGCCGATCCAGACCTTCGTCGTGCAGGAGGACAACCAGACGTGGGTCGACCGGATGTGGGACCGCGTGCGCAAGGAGGTCGCCGCCGGTCACCAGGCCTACGTCGTGTGCGCGCGCATCGGCGAGGGCCAGTCCGACGTCGACGAGGTGGAGCCGGTCGAGGACGACGCAGCGCAGCGACCCCCCGCCGCGGCCGTGCTCGACGTCCTGCCCAAGCTCACTGATGGTCCGCTGGCCGGCCTGCGGGTGGCCGCCCTGCACGGCCGGATGCTGCCCGCCGACAAGGACGACGTGATGACGGCGTTCGCCAAGGGGGACATCGACGTACTCGTGGCGACGACGGTCATCGAGGTCGGCGTCGACGTGCCCAACGCGACCGTCATGGTGCTCCTCGACGCTGACCGGTTCGGCATCTCCCAGCTGCACCAGCTGCGTGGCCGGGTCGGCCGTGGCGGCGCTCAGGGTTGGTGCCTGCTCGAGACGGCGATGGACCCCGGCAGCCCGGCCGGGCAACGGCTCGCCAAGGTCGCCTCGACCCTCGACGGCTTCCAGCTGGCCGAGTTCGACCTCGAGGCTCGGCGCGAGGGCGACGTGCTCGGCGCCAGCCAGTCGGGACGGCGCAAGTTCCTCAAGATGCTCGAGCTGCACCGGCACGCCGACCTGATCAGCGAGGCGCGCGAGGAGGCCGCAGCCATCATCGCCGAGGACCCGGACCTGGCGGCCCACCCGGCGCTCGCCGAGGCGCTGGCAGAGGCGCTGGACCCGGAGCGTTCCGAATACCTCGAGAAGGCCTGACCCATGACTCCGGCCCACCTCGTTTGTGGAACATCCCTTGTCTCCTGGCACAGAGGATGTTCCACGAACCGGTGGTCAGGGTGACCCGGATCATCGCGGGGCGGGCCCGGGGGCGCCGGCTGACCACCCCCGCCGGCAGCGACACCCGGCCCACCGCAGACCGCGCCCGCGAGGCATTGTTCTCGAGCCTCGAGTCGCTCACCGGCGGCTGGCAGGGCCGTCGTGTGCTCGACCTCTACGCCGGCTCCGGCGCCGTGGGTCTTGAGGCGCTCTCCCGGGGCGCCGAGGCCGCGGTCCTGGTCGAGGGCAACGCCAAGGTGGCGACGGTGATCCGCCGAAACGTCGCCGATCTCGCCCTGGCCGGTGCCGAGGTCGTCGTCGAGCCGGTCGAGCGGCACGTCCGGACCGCCCCCCATCTCCCGTACGACGTGCTGTTCGCCGACCCGCCGTACGCGCTGGCGGCCGACGAGCTCCGCGCCGTGCTCACGGAGGCCGTCGACAACGGCTTCCTGGCCGACGGGGCGGTCGTCGTCGTCGAGCGTTCGAGCCGGGACACGCCGTGGCTGTGGCCGCAGGGCATCGAGCCGGGTCGCGAACGCCGCTACGGTGAGGCGACACTCTGGTACGGCTATGCGGCAGCGCAGGCGCCCGAGTGAACCCATACCAAGCCGGAGGTCACGTGCGTCGCGCCATCTGCCCGGGGTCGTTCGACCCGGTGACCAACGGTCACATCGACATCATCGCCAGGGCCAGCGCGCTGTACGACGAGGTGACGGTCGGCGTGCTGGTCAACAGCGCCAAGCAGGGCCTGTTCGACCTGGCCGAGCGGATCGGCCTGCTCCGCGAGGTGACGGCCGTCTACGGCAACGTCGTGGTCGACTCGTTCAGCGGCCTGCTGGTCGACTACTGCCTTCGCCACGACATCCCGGTGATCGTCAAGGGGCTCCGCGCGGTCAGTGACTTCGACTACGAGCTGCAGATGGCGCAGATGAACCACGGGCTCGCCGGGATCGAGACATTGTTCGTCTCGACCAACCCGCTCTACAGTTTCCTTTCGTCGAGCCTCGTCAAGGAGGTCGCGACGTACGGTGGCGATGTGTCCGGGCTGGTGCCCGTCCCCGTCCACCAGGCGCTGATCCGGCGGCTGGGTGGCGGGTCGACGTCTACCGACCCGGCCGGCTGATTGGTGGCTCAGGAAGTGTCCTCAAGCACGGTCGACCCCGTCCAAGACGTCCAGGTCAAGCTCGACGAGATCGTCGCGACCGTCGAGTCGGCGCGTGCCATGCCCATGTCCGCGTCCTGCGTGGTCAACCGGGCCGACCTGCTCGGGCAGCTCGACGAGCTCAGGGAGCTGCTGCCGGGCGAGTTCCGGCAGGCGCGCTACCTGCTGCAGGACCGCGACGAGGTGGTCGCAGAGGGCCGCCGCGAGGCCGAGCGGATCATCGAGGACGCCGAGCAGGAGCGGCTCCGGCTGATCGACGAGACCGACCTCGTACGCGACGCGCGCACCGAGGCCGCCCGGCTCATCGGCGCCGCCCGCGAGGAGGCCGCAGGGATGCGGCGCGAGGTCGACGACTACGTCGACACCAAGCTGGCCAACTTCGAGGTCGTCCTCACCCGCACCCTGGGCGCGGTCGAGCGGGGACGGGACAAGCTGCGCGGACGCCGCGAGTCCGACGACCTCGACGACCTCGAGGACGGCGACATCGACCCGCTGCCCGACCTGGACGACCCGGCGCCCCGTTAGACTCGACCCACCATGTCTTCCCTGTCCTCCCCGTCATCGATGCCCGAGCGGTCCCCCCACCCCCGCCAGCACCGGCGTCTCGACCCGCACGCCCCGCTCGTGGTCGACACCCGTGAGCTTGGCCGCCGTCCGGGCTCGATGCGCCGGCTGCAGACCACCGTCCCGGCGCCGGACCACCTCGCGATCGAGGTCATCGGTGTGCCCAAGGGCGCCGACCTCGAGCTCGACCTGCGCCTCGAGTCGGTGATGGAGGGCGTGCTGGTCTCCGGCACGGTCGTCGCGCCGCTCGTGGGGGAGTGCGGCCGCTGCCTCGAGCCGGTCGCGGACGAGATCGAGGTGGAGATCGCCGAGCTGTTCGCGTACGAGGACAGCACGACCCGCGAGACGGTCGACGACGAGGACGAGGTGTCGTTCATGGTCGGCGACCTGCTCGACCTCGAGCCGGTGCTGCGCGACGCCATCGTGGTCGAGCTGCCGCTCACCCCGTTGTGTGCGCCGGACTGCCCGGGCCTGTGCGCCGACTGCGGAGACCGGCTCGAGGTGGGTGCCCCGCCGCACGACCACCCGGTGGTCGACCCCCGCTGGGCGGCGCTGCAGGCCTTCGCGGCCGACGCCGAGGGCTCACCCGAGCCCTAGCCGGCGCCGCCCACTGGACGGGACCCGTACGATGGTTACCCGCGGCAGGGTGTTTGTGCTGCGCAGGCTCCCGCAAGGCAGCCACCCAAGACAGCGACAAGAGACCGGACCTGCGTGTCCGGACGTGAGGGAAGGCAAAACCGTGGCGGTTCCGAAGCGCCGGATGTCCCGCGCCAACACCCGTATGCGCCGTTCGCAGTGGAAGGCGGTCACACCGGCCATCGCGGCCTGCGACAACTGCCGCTCGCCGAAGCTGCCGCACACCGCGTGCCCGACCTGCGGCACGTACAACAAGCGCCGGGTCCTCTCGGTCTGATGGTGGGGTGAGACCCCTCCTCGCGGCGGGTCGCGGCGGCCCACCTGACCGGAAACCCGGACAGGTGCGGATCGCCGTAGACCTCCTCGGCGGCGACCATGCTCCGTCGGCTGTGCTCGACGGCGCACTGCTCGTGGCCGAGGATGACCCTGCCGTCCGGCTCACCCTGGTCGGCCCGCCCGACCAGGTCTCGCGCCTGCTGGCGCAGCGCCACGCGACGTCGCTCATCGGCGGCCCGGTCCGCATCCACGCTGCCCGCGAGCTCGTCGGCATGGCCGAGGACGCCGTACGCGGTGTCCGGCGCAAGCGCGACTCGACCGTACGCGCCGCCGCCCGCCTGGTCAGGGACGGCGCCGCCGACGGGTGCGTGTCGATCGGCGCGACCGGGGCCACCGTCGCCGCTGCCCGGGTGACCCTCGGCCGGGTCCGCGGGGTCAGCCGGCCCCCGCTCGCCGTTGTCGTCCCGGCCCTGGCCCACCCGGTGGTCCTGCTCGACGTCGGGGCGGGCACCGATGCCACCGCGACGGTCATGACGCAGTACTGCCTCGCCGGGGCCGCCTACGCCAAGGCCCGGCTCGGCCTGGACAAGCCGCGGATCGGCCTGCTCTCGGTCGGCACCGAGCCCGGCAAGGGGGACGCCCTGCGGCGGCGGGCCGGTGACCACCTGGCATCGGTGCTGGCCGCGCGCGGCCTCGACTACGTCGGCAACGTCGAGGGCAGCGACGTGCCGCTCGGCGGACCGGCCGACGTGGTGGTGACCGACGGTTTCACCGGCAACGTCCTGCTCAAGGGTCTCGAGGGCGCCTTCGGGCTGTTCGCCGGGCTGAGCCGGCAGGCGGCCGGGCACAACGGGTCGCAGCCCGCGGGCTTCCGGCCGGAGCAGGTCAGCGGCGCCCTGCTGCTCGGCGTCAAGGGCGTCGTGGTCGTCGGCCACGGGGCCTCGGACGGCGCTGCCGTGGCCGCGTGCATCCGGCTCGCCGTCGACGCCGTCAACGGCGGCTGGGACCGCGCCGTCGCCGACACCTTCCTGGCGCATCCGCTGCACGAGCACCGGTCCGAGCACCAGCCCGACGACGACGACGACCTTGACGAGGTCCTGCTCGCCGACCAGCCCGACCACACCTGAGAGGATCGACAGCGTGTCAGCCAGTCCCCAGCCGCAGCCGGCGTACGCCGACCTTCAGGAAGCCCTCGGCGTCGAGGTCAGCGCCGAGATCCTCGAGCGCTCGGTGACGCACCGCTCGTACGCGTACGAGAACGGCGGTTTGCCCACCAACGAGCGGCTGGAGTTCCTCGGCGACTCGGTGCTGGGCCTGGTCGTCACGGACGCGTTGTACCTCACCCACCCCGACCTGCCCGAGGGTCAGCTGGCCAAGCTGCGGGCCTCGGTGGTCAACATGAAGGCACTGGCCGGGGTGTCCCGCAGCCTCGGTCTCGGCAGCTACCTGCGCCTCGGCAAGGGCGAGGAGACGACCGGCGGCCGGGACAAGTCCTCGATCCTCGCGGACACCCTGGAGGCCCTGATCGGCGCCGTCTACCTCGACCGCGGCCTCGACGTCGCCTCGGACCTGGTGCATCGGCTCTTCGACCCGCTGCTGGCCGACTCGGCGACCAGGGGCGCCGGCCTCGACTGGAAGACCAGCCTGCAGGAGCTCACCGCCGCCGAGCTGCTCGGCGTCCCCGACTACCTGGTCGAGGAGTCAGGGCCCGACCACCAGAAGCACTTCAGGGCGACCGCCCGCGTAGCCGGCCGCAGCTGGGGTGACGGCGAGGGCAACAGCAAGAAGGAGGCCGAGCAGCGGGCCGCCGAGGCCGCCTGGGGTGCGATCC
>JAWWOL010000392.1:0-3232 GCA_033851695.1 Frankiales bacterium | reverse complement strand
AACCCCGAGGCGCTCGCGCTGCTCGAGCGGATGAAGGACCGCCGGCTGCCCGACGGCTGGGAGTCCGCGATCCCGGTCTTCGAGCCCGATGCCAAGGGGATCGCCAGCCGCGCCGCCTCCGGCAAGGTGCTGAGCGCGATCGCACCGCTGCTGCCGGAGCTGTGGGGCGGCTCGGCCGACCTGGCCGAGAGCAACAACACCACGCCCGAGGGCCAGCCGTCGTTCCTGCCGGAGGACCGCCAGACCAAGGCCTTCCCCGGCGGCCCCTACGGCCGGGTGCTCCACTTCGGCATCCGCGAGCACGCCATGGGCGCGATCCTCAACGGCATCGCGCTGCACGGCGGCACCCGCCCGTACGGCGGCACGTTCCTCACCTTCAGCGACTACATGCGCGGAGCCGTCCGGCTCGCCGCCATCATGAAGCTGCCGGTGACCTACGTCTGGACGCACGACTCGATCGGCCTCGGCGAGGACGGCCCGACCCACCAGCCGATCGAGCACCTGGCGGCCCTGCGGGCGATGATCGGGCTGGACGTCGTGCGACCGGCCGATGCCAACGAGACCGCCGTCGCCTGGCGCACCATCCTCGAGCACACCGACCGGCCCGCCGGCCTGATCCTCAGCCGGCAGAACCTCCCGATCGTCGACCGCTCGGTCTACGCCTCGGCCGAGGGGGTGGCCAAGGGCGGCTATGTGCTGGCCGACGCCGGCTCGGGCACGCCCGAGGCCATCATCATCGCCACCGGCAGCGAGGTCTCGATCGCCCTCGCGGCACGCGAGCTGCTCGAGGAGCAGGGCACGCCGACCCGTGTCGTGTCGATGCCGTGCCAAGAGTGGTTCCAGGCGCAGGAACCGGCCTACCGCCAGCAGGTGCTGCCGCCCGGCGTCAGGGTGCGGGTGTCCGTCGAGGCGGCGGTCACGATGGGCTGGCGCGACTACGTCGGCGACCACGGCGAGATGCTCGGCCTCGACCACTACGGAGCTAGCGCGCCGGCACCCATCCTGTTCGAGCAGTTCGGGTTCACCCCCGACCGGGTCGTGGCGGCGGTGCGCTCGAGCATTTCCAAGGTCGGCGGCACCAAGGGAAGCACGACCGGCAACTGAATCGTTGCACTGAACAGCGACGTTCCTCCACA
Source organism: Frankiales bacterium (assembly GCA_033851695.1). GTDB lineage: Bacteria > Actinomycetota > Actinomycetes > JAWWOL01 > JAWWOL01 > JAWWOL01. Next base: position 2,096 of record JAWWOL010000392.1, on the reverse strand, counting down.
GGCAACCAGGGAGCACCCCATGGCATCCGACACCGATCCTCTAGGCGCGCTCAGCGCGGCCGGCGTAGCCGTTTGGCTGGACGACCTCAGCCGCGAGCGGCTGCGCACCGGCAACCTCGGTGACCTGATCCGCGACCGTCACGTCGTCGGTATCACCACCAACCCGACCATCTTCCAGAAGGCGATCAGCGGCGCGGACGCCTACGCCCCGCAGCTCGACGACCTCGCCACCCGTGGTGTCGACGTCGGCGAGGCGCTCCGTCTGATCACCACCGCGGACGTCCGCTGGGGCTGCGACGTGCTCCGCCCGGCGTACGACGCGAGTGACACCGTCGACGGCCGGGTCTCGATCGAGGTCGACCCGCGGATCTCCGGCGACGCGGCCAAGACCATCGCCGAGGCACGGTCGCTGTGGTGGATGGTCGACCGGCCCAACCTCTACATCAAGATCCCGGCGACGCTGGCCAGCCTGCCGGCGATCAGCCAGGCGCTGGCCGAGGGCATCAGCGTCAACGTCACGCTGATCTTCTCCCTCGAGCGCTACCGGGCCGTCATGGAAGCGTTCCTCGCGGGCCTCGAGCAGGCGAAGGCGAACGGGCACGACCTCACCAAGATCGGCTCGGTGGCGTCGTTCTTCGTCTCCCGGGTCGACACCGAGATCGACAAGCGCCTCGACAAGATCGGCACCGACGAGGCCAGGGCGCTCAAGGGCAAGGCCGCCGTGGCCAACGCCCGGCTCGCGTACCAGCTCTACGAGGAGAGGTTCGCCAGCGACCGTTGGGCCTCGCTGGCCGCCTCCGGCGCCAAGGTGCAGCGCCCGCTCTGGGCCTCCACCGGCGTCAAGGACCCGGCCTACGACGACACGATGTACGTCGTCGAGCTGGTGGCCGACCACACCGTCAACACGATGCCCGAGCCGACCCTGCAAGCCGTCCACGACCACGGCGTGGTCACCGGCGACACCATCCGCGGTCACTACGGCGATGCGCGGGCGGTGCTCGACCAGCTGGCCGGGCTCGGGGTCTCCTACGACGACGTGGTCGAGACCCTCGAGCGAGAGGGCGTCGACAAGTTCGAGCAGTCCTGGACCGAGCTGATCGAAGCGGTCGATGCCAAGCTCCAGCAGCACACCGAGGAGAAGAGCTCGTGACGCACGCCCTCCTGGTGCTTGTGGCGTACGGAGCCTGACATGAGCACACTCGACGAGGTGCCGGCCCCGCACAACCCGCTGCGCGACCCGCGGGACCGCCGGCTGCCCCGGGTCCCTGACCCTTGCGCGTTCGTCGTGTTCGGCGTCACCGGCGACCTCGCCCGCAAGAAGCTGATCCCCGCGGTCTACGACCTGGCCAACCGGGGGCTGCTGCCGCCCGAGTTCGTCCTGCTCGGCTTCGCCCGCCGCGACTGGGACCACGGAGAGTTCGAGGAGCTCGCCCGCGAGGCCGCGATGAAGGGCGCCCGCACCCCGTTCCGCGAGGACGTCTGGGCCCGGCTGGCGCAAGCCATCCGGTTCCAGCCCGGGGCCTTCGACGACGACGAGTCCTTCGACCAGCTCGCCGCCTGCCTCATCGAGCTCGAGGAGAGCCACGGCATCGCCGGCAATGCCGCCTTCTACCTGTCGATCCCGCCGTCGATGTTCCCGGTCGTGCTCAAGCAGATGCGCCGGACCGGGATGGCCGACAACTCCGTACGCGGCGGCTGGCGCCGGGTCGTGGTCGAGAAGCCGTTCGGGCACGACCTCGCCTCCAGCCGCCAGCTCAACGCGCTGGTCGACGAGGTGTTCACCCCCCAGGACGTCTTCCGGATCGACCACTACCTCGGCAAGGAGACGGTCCAGAACGTGCTTGCCCTGCGCACCGCCAACGAGCTGTTCGAGCCGCTGTGGAACTCCCACCACATCGACTCGGTGCAGATCACGATGGCCGAGGACGTCGGCATCAGCGGCCGGGCCGGCTTCTACGACGCCGCGGGCGCCGCGCGTGACGTACTCCAGAACCACCTGCTCCAGCTGCTCGCCCTGGTCGCCATGGAGGAGCCGGTCAGCTTCGGCGCCGAGGCGCTGCGCCGGGAGAAGATCAAGGCTCTGGGCGCGATCTCGC
>JAWWOL010000316.1:0-3593 GCA_033851695.1 Frankiales bacterium | reverse complement strand
CGAGCCGCGCGCCGTCGCCGGGCAGGCCCATGAACACGTTGACCGCCTCGTCGCGGATCGGCAGCCGCCCGACCTCCTCGAAGCCGAGCTTCTCGTAGAACGCCACCGACCGGTCGATCTCGGCGATCCGGTAACAGGTGTGGATCAGCTCGCTCATCGACCCGAAAAGCTATCGACCCCGGCACCGCGCCGCTACCATGCTGCGGCCGCGGCGAGGTAGCTCAGTTGGTAGAGCACACGACTGAAAATCGTGGTGTCGCGGGTTCGATTCCCGCCCTCGCCACTGGACTCTGCCTGAAATAGGACATTGTTACGGGCGGGTCCCCATGCCGTGCCCACCGGCCTGGCGCTTCCGGCAAACCCTGTGTAGGTTGGCCGAAGGATGCGCAAGTCGTTTCTCTCCGTGACCGTGACGCTGCTCGTCCTCGCCTGGTGCGCGCCCGCCCAGGCCGCGTTCAACGACCGGCCGGACATCGAGAACGCGCGCGCCACCGACGTGACAACCACGTCGGCCACCTTCAAGGCCGACGTCACGTTCAACGAGAAGGCCGCCGAGTGGTGGTTCACGTATTGCCGCGAGTCAGACTGCGCGAACGGCGAGACGTCCACGCCGCATCAGACCACCGACATCCCGGACGACAACGCGGCGGTGACCCCGCAGCCGATCCAGTGGTCGGTGAGCGACCTCGTCCCTTCGAACGTCTACCGGGTCGTCGTCCACGCCCAGAGCGACACCTGGAACGACAACAACGGCGATCCGAATCACATGGCTGCCGTGAAGTCCTTCAACTTCACCAGCGCCGCGCCTGCCATCCCGCCGACGCCGGTCCCGCCGTCCGCCACGACACAACAGCCGACCGGCGTGACGCCGTACGCCGCAACGTTCAACGGCACCGCAGTGCCCGGTACGACCGGCTCGACGAGCTCCGGCTCGAGCGCGTTCTTCGAGTGGGGCAAGCAGGGCGGACCGCTCGACCAGGCGACGCCGCCGCGCTCGCTGCCGTCGGACGCCAACCCCTACGCGATCAGCTCCGCTGTGTCTGACCTGACGCCCGGCGACAAGCTCCAATACCGGCTCGTCGTGAACCGCGAGGGCCAGCGCTACACCGGCGCAATCGTCAACTTCCAGACCAGCACGGCGCCGAACTGCGTCAGCGGATCGACCTACCAGACCGTGCGCGTCCAGCGCGTCGTCGCGGTCGGATGCTTCCGCTCCGCCGGCCAGCGCTGGGTCGCCGAGTCGTTCGTGCGCCTCAACGGCCTGCTGCTCGAGCCGCAGGGGACGGCGCGCAGCGGCACCAACAACCATCGCTTCACGTGCGACACGGCGGCCTGCGGCGCGCTCCAGACGTATCTGGACAGCGGCAACAAGTTCTACATCGACCAGGGCGGCAAGTCGCTGGGGACGACCGGCGCGTGGAAGATGAGCGCCGACACCCTCGAGGGCATGTACCACGGCACACTCAAGGTCGACAACGTCGACTGGGGCGGGACCGCTCCGCTGCTGTCGGTCGGCGTCGACAGCAGCGTCGAGCTGATCGACTTCCCCCTCGCCGGCCAGCTGACGCTGACGCCGTCCGCCGACGGCAGCACCCGGCTCGGCCTGCTCGTCTCCATGCCCGTCGCTCTGGGCGGCGTGACCGGCGAGGCCGGGGTCAAGGTCAACCCGGGCGGCGACGTCGCCTTCGACCGGCTGAAGATCCAGGTCGGCGAGATCCCGATCAAGGGCTTCAGCCTCGGTGGCCTCGTCTTCGAGTACGACAGGACCCAGGACCTCTGGAACGGCGAGGCCGAGCTTACGATCCCGTCGCCGTCGAAGGTCACGATCGGCGCGAAGGTCACGGTCAGGAATGGCCAGTTCAGCCGCTTCGAGGGGTCCGCCAGCAATCTCGAGATCGAGCTGGCGCCCGGCATCTTCCTGCAGAAGATCAGTGCCGGTTTCGGACTCGACCCGATCCAGCTGAGCGGCGGCATCGGCTTCAGCGCCGGCCCCGACATCGCCGGCCTCACGCCGATCGAGGTCGACAGCGGGTTCCGGCTCACCGCGCAAAGCCACTACGACGCCGACCGCGGCGAGTGGCTGCCGCCGTCGCTCTTCATCCAGGGCCAGGTGAGCGTCTTCTCGATCCCGATCCGCAGCGGCTCGGTCGAGTTCTTCTTCACGAACCAGGCCTGGATCGAGGCCCACGTGGACATGGGCATCGACGTCAAGGCGGGCGACCTCACGCTCTTCAGGCTCGGCGGGCCGGTCGATGGGGCGCTGCGCGGCAACACGTTCGAGATGTCGGGTGAGATGGGGCTGAACGTCGCGGGCTACGACGTCGCGAAGGCCGACGCCGTCCTCAACTTGAAGGGCGTCGCCGCGTGCGGCAGCGTTGGGCCGTTCGGGATCGGTGGCTACGGCACGTGGTCGGGCAACGGCGGCGTCATCTGGTTCTGCAACATGGACAAGCTGAAGAGCACGCTGAACAACGCCCGCGTGCTGCGCGCCGCGCAGTCGGGCCCGCAGAAGCTCACGCTGCCGGCGCACGACAAGCAGGCGCTGATCCAGTTCACCGGTCAGGGCCACGCCCCGCTCGTGCGCCTGCACGGCCCGGGCGGCCGGACGATCGACTCGCCCGCGGCAGACGCGACGGTGACCTCGCAGGCCGGGCAGTTCGTCTCGTTCCGCAACGAGGCAGCCAAGGAGACCGACGTCATCCTGGCCGACACGGGGACCGGCGCCTGGACCTACGAGTTGCTGCCCGGGTCGGCGGCGCTGGCGAAGGTCAGCACCGCGCGGCCGCTGCCCGCGATCAGCGTCAGGGCGAGCGTTCGCCGGCGCCGCGCGCGCGAGGAGCTGAGCTGGAAGCTGCGCCCGATCCCGGGCCAGAAGGTCACCTTCGAGGAGGAGGGCAAGGGCACCGCGCCGCGTGTTCTCAAGACGACGGCGGCCGCGTCGGGCAGCGTCCTGTTCAAGCCCGTTCCGACTCTCCAGCGGACGCGCAACATCATCGCGATCGTCGAGCAGGACGGGCATCCGCGCAAGCGCCTCACGGTCGCGCACTACTCGATCGCGCCGGTTGGGAAGGTCACCGCCGTGCGCTCGCTGAAGGCGAAGCGCAAGAAGACGACGGTCACGGTCACCTGGGCGAAGATGCCCGCGGCGCAGTCGTTCCGCGTCACGATCGTCGGATCGACCGGCCAGCGGACTCTCCGGGTGGTCAAGCGGCCGCGCCTCGCGGTGCGCGAGAAGGGCGACCTGATCGTGAAGAGCGTGGTAGTCCAGGCGGTCGGGATGGACGGGAAGCCCGGCGCTTTGAAGACGGTGAAGGTCCGCTAGGGCGCGGGTTCGGGGTCGTATCGATAGGCCTGGGAGCTACGGCATCCACGGCCGCCGGAGTCGCCGTCGACTACTGCTGACGGGCGAGATCGCCCGCCCGGTCGGCCGGGAGCTCGCGCGGCTCTTCCGCGAGCGCCGGGCTTACCGCAACCACGTCCGGCCCCGAGCCGATTCCCTGCATGTCGGGGACGAGCGCGGCGCGCACGTCCGCCTCGTCGTCGAACGCGCGACGGACTCCGGCTTCGAGCAAGGCGAGTTGGCGATCGAGCGC
>JAWWOL010000251.1:0-3252 GCA_033851695.1 Frankiales bacterium | reverse complement strand
CTCGGCGACCACTTCAGCCCGGCGCTCGCCCTGCTCGCCCCCGTCTACCGGCTGTTTCCGCACGCCGAGACGCTGCTCGTCGCGCAGGCCCTGCTCGCCGCCGTGTCGGTGGTCCCCGTCAGCCGGGTCGCCCAAGGCATCCTCGGCCCGCGCCGGGGACTGCTCGTCGGGCTGGCCTACGCCGGGTCGTACGGGCTCCAGAGCCTGGTCGGCTTCGACTTCCACGAGGTGGCGCTGGCCGTACCGCTGCTGGCCTTCGGTCTCGAGGCCTACCTCGGCGGCCACCTCCGTCGCGCGGCGCTCCTGATCGGCCTGACCGTCTTCGTCAAGGAGGACCTCGGCCTGACCGTCCTGCTGTTCGCGGTGGTCCTGGCCGTACGAGGCGAGCGACGGCTGGCCGCAGCCGTCGCCGCCTGGGCACTGGGGTGGTTCCTGCTGGCGATCGAGGTCATCGTGCCGGCGCTCAGCCCCGACGGAACCTACCGCTACCTGCACCACTTCGAGCAGCGCAGCAGCCTGAGCCCGCACCGGCTGGCCACGATGGTGACCAGCGACGGGCGGATCCACCTGCTCTGGCTGCTGCTGGTCGTCGGCCTCGCCGTCCTCGTCCGCTCGCCGCTGGTCCTGCTCACCCTGGGCACCCTGAGCTGGCGCCTGGCCTCGACCGGGCCGGGCTACATGGACACGCACGCGCATTACGACGCGGTGCTCATGCCGATCGTCTTCCTGGCGTCGTTGGACGGCCTGCGCCGGATCGGCCGGCCGGCGCTGGACGCGGTCTACCCCTGGCTGTCCGCGGCGGTGATGGTCGGGGTGACCGTCGCGGCCTATCCCCTCCCGGACCTGCTGCACGCGGGCTTCTACCGCAGCCGCCCCGAGGTGGCGGCGGTCCAGCAGCTGGTCAAGCACGTCCCGCCGGGCGCCGGCCTGCGGACCGACAACAACCTGGCGCCGCTGGTGATCAGCCGCAACGACGTCTCGATGCTGTACGCGGGCCTGCCCAACGTCCCCGTCGAGCGCTGGCTCCTGGTCGACCTGCAGGGCTGCGCCCTCAACGCGCCGCGGCGCTGGACGGCCGACTACGTGCGGGCGCTCCAGCCGTACACGGTGGCGTCCTGGCGTGACGGCACGGTCGAGCTGCTCGAGCTCGGGCCGGGCGCCCCGTCGGGCGTACCAGATCCGTACCCGCCCTGCTGACGCACAGGAACGCTCTCGGAGTGTGGACCGTTAGCCCCGCGTACGGCCTACGATGGGCGATGGTGCGGCGCACGGCCGCCTGACGTTCCACCTCCACCTTGCCCGGGTCGACCCGGGTGCCAGAGCTGCTGGGAGCCCGACGAGTGGTACTCGACAAGTTGCTGCGCATCGGCGAAGGCCGCATCCTGCGCAAGCTGCAGTCCATCGCGGACCAGGTCAACGCGCTCGAGGAGGACTTCGTCGGCCTGACCGACGCCGAGCTGCGTGCCCTCACCGACGTCTACCGGCAGCGACTCGAGGACGGCGAGACCCTCGACGACCTGATGCCGGAGGCGTTCGCGACCACCCGCGAGGCTGCCAAGCGCACGCTCGGCCAGCGGCACTTCGACGTCCAGCTGATGGGCGGCGCTGCCCTGCACCTCGGCAACATCGCCGAGATGAAGACCGGCGAGGGCAAGACGCTGGTCGGCACGCTGCCGGCCTACCTCGACGGGCTGTCCGGCAAGGGCGTCCACATCGTCACCGTCAACGACTACCTGGCTCGTCGTGACTCCGAGTGGATGGGCCGGGTGCATCGCTTCCTCGGCCTGTCCGTCGGCGTCATCGTGGCCAACGAGCAGCCCAGCCAGCGTCGCGGCTCCTACGCCTGTGACATCACGTACGGGACCAACAACGAGTTCGGCTTCGACTACCTGCGCGACAACATGGCGTGGACGGCGGACGAGCTGGTCCAGCGTGGGCACAACTTCGCCATCGTGGACGAGGTCGACTCGATCCTCATCGACGAGGCCCGCACCCCTCTCATCATCAGCGGCCCGGCCGACCTGGCCACCAAGTGGTACGTCGAGTTCGCCCGGATCATGAAGCGGCTCGAGCGCGACGTCGACTACGAGGTGGACGAGAAGAAGCGGACGATCGCGGTGCTCGAGGGCGGCGTGTCCAAGATCGAGGACCAGCTCGGCATCGAGAACCTGTACGAGTCGGTCAACACCCCGCTGGTCGGCTACGTCAACAACGCGATCAAGGCCAAGGAGCTCTACAAGCTCGACAAGGACTACGTCGTCATGGACGGCGAGGTGCTCATCGTCGACGACTTCACCGGTCGCCTGTTGGCCGGACGGCGTTACTCCGAGGGCATGCACCAGGCGATCGAGGCCAAAGAGGGCGTCGAGATCAAGCAGGAGAACCAGACGCTCGCCACGATCACGCTGCAGAACTACTTCCGCCTGTACAAGAAGCTCGGTGGCATGACCGGCACCGCCTCGACCGAGGCCGCCGAGTTCGACCAGATCTACAAGCTCGGTGTCGTGCCGATCCCGACCAACCGCGACCCCATGCGCTCGGACCAGAAGGACTCGGTCTACAAGACCGAGCTGGCCAAGTTCGAGGCCGTGGTCGAGGACATCGTCGAGCGGCACGAGCACGGCCAGCCGATCCTGGTCGGCACCACCAGCGTCGAGAAGTCCGAGCTGCTCTCGGGCATGCTGCTGCGCAAGGGCGTACCCCACGAGGTGCTGAACGCGAAGTACCACGAGAAGGAAGCCGCGATCATCGCCCAGGCGGGGCGCAAGGGCGCGGTCACCGTCGCGACCAACATGGCCGGCCGTGGCACCGACATCATGCTCGGCGGCAACCCCGAGTTCACCGCCGCGCAGGAGCTGCGCGACCGCGGGCTCTCGCCGGTGGAGGACCCCGAGGGCTACGAGGCCGCCTGGCCGGAGGCGCTCGAGAAGGCCGTCGCCGCCGTCGCCGCTGAGCACGAGGAGGTCCTCGAGGTCGGCGGGCTCTACGTGCTCGGCACCGAGCGGCACGAGTCGCGGCGCATCGACAACCAGCTGCGCGGCCGCTCCGGCCGCCAGGGTGACCCGGGGGAGAGCCGGTTCTACCTCTCGCTCCAGGACGACCTGATGCGGCTGTTCAACGCCACCGCGGTCGAGCGGATCATGGACACGCTCAACCTGCCGGACGACGTCCCGATCGAGTCCAAGATGGTCAGCCGGGCGATCCGGTCGGCGCAGACCCAGATCGAGCAGCAGAACTTCGAGATCCGCAAGA
>JAWWOL010000300.1:0-5958 GCA_033851695.1 Frankiales bacterium | reverse complement strand
TAAAGGAGGGGTCGGACAGTTTCGGTCCCCGAAGGCACATCGCCTGACAACATTGAAGAATTTGTTCACTGCTGTGGTTGCGGAGGGTGGACGGGTCCACAGGCCGCCCCCGTGACCGGCTCGTCGGCCCAGTCGTCGAGGTCGACGATCACGCCGCTCTTGAGGTTGCGCCTCGGTTGTGCACGGGCGGCGACGACCCACCCGGATGCCGGATTCTGCCTACGCAGCAGGGATTGTGGCCAGCGTCGCGTCGCGAACGGCACCAGGCTGCCCATGTCCTGGACCGTTGTGACGTCGTCCCGCGCGCAGCTCCTGCCGAGGGCGCGGCAGGTCGGAGGTCGGGCGGCCGATCGTTGGCTGTCAGACGCACGCCAGGCGGCGGTTGACAGCCAAGTATCCGGAGATCACGTCATTGCCTGGTACGGATCCGGCGCGCTACTGCCATTGGCAGCGCATCGGGGCGGACTCCCTCGAGCGCGAGACGGGCCCGTACGGTGCGGCGAGCACGCCAGAACATGACCAGGCCGAGGGTCCAGCCCACGTACTGCACCAGGAAGGCAACCCGGAACGCGTTCAACGTGTAGGCCGTGGAACCGTGCGGTGTCAGCACATCCAGGATCAGGCCGACCGCCAGGATGGTCACGAGGGATGCGACGAAACCGCCGACGTTGACGATCCCCGACGCGCTGCCGATGCGACCGGCGGGGTTGAACGTACGGGCGTAGTCGAAGCCGACCATCGACCCCGGCCCGTTGGACGCCAGCGTGACCACGAGCAGCACCAGGAGCCACATCGGGGCGCGGTGCGGCCACAGCAGCAGGACGGTCCAGACCGCCGCGCTGGACCCGACGATGCCGAACACCAGTGCGGACCGTCGCAACGGCCACTGCCCGGCAAGGTGCCCCAGCAGCGGGCCGATCACCGTGCCGGCCAGGACCATCAGGGTCAGCAGCAGGCCCGCGGCGGACGGGGACCGGCCCTCGCCGACGGTGAGGAACGGGTAGCCCCACAGCAACGCGAAGGAGACACCGGAGAACTGCGTGACGAAATGCGTCCAGAGTCCCAGCCGGGTGCCTGGCTCGGCCCACGCGTGCCCCAGCAGCACCTTGAGGTCGGCCATGGACGCCGGCTCGGCCCGCCTGGCGAGGGTCGGCGGCGCATCGCGTACGCCGACGGCGACCACCGCGGCCACCACGAGGCCGATCACGGCCACCGTGCCGAAGGACGTGGTCCATCCCGTGTGCCCGAGCAGCGTGACCAGCGGGTAGGCGGCCACCAGCTGGCCGAACTGGCCGAGGATGCCGGTCAGCTGGGTCACCACCGGGGTCTCCCGGTCGGGGAACCACACGGTCACCAGCCGCAGGACACTGATGAACGTCATCGCGTCACCGGCCCCCACCAGGACGCGGGCCCCGATCGCGCCTGGGACGCTGTGCGTCGTGGCCAGGGCGAGCTGGCCCATCGCCATCACCACACCGCCTGCGACCAGCATCCGGCGCGAGCCGACCCGGTCGAGCAGGGCGCCGACCGGGATCTGCAGCGCCGCGTACACGGCGAGCTGCATCACACTGAACAGCGCGAGAATGCCTGCGCTCGCGTGGAACCGCTGCTGCGCCTCGACGCCGGTGACGCCCAGCGAGCTGCGGTTGAAGACCGCCACCACGTAGGCCGTACAGCCCAGGCCCCAGACGTACCAGCGGGCTCTCACCGGCCCACGCTGACGTTCGCGGACACGGTGGCCAGGTGGGTCATGACTGCCTGCCGCAGCGCCGTTCGATCCCCGGTCGTGACGGCGTCGAGGATGTCCGCGTGCTCGTGGACCGCTGAGCTGATCCGGGCCGGGGCGCCACGCATGAGTACGGCCCCCACGAGCAGCTGCCGGTCCCGGAGCGAGTCGTAGAGCTTGGTCAGGATGTCGTTGCCACCGGCCGCGACCATCGCCCGGTGGAAGTCCCGGTCGGCCTGGATGAACCCTGGCACGTCGCGAACCGCGGCGAAGCGACGCATATCCCCCAGCCGTTCGGAGAGCTCCTGCACCAGCGCGTCGTCCGCCACGTCGAGCACCAGCTCGACCGCATGGGTCTCCAGCATCTCGCGGGCCTCGAGGATGTCGCGGACCTCGTCCGCGCCGAGGGAGACGACCAGCGCGCCCCGCTTGGGGTAGAGCCGCAGCAAGCCCTCGGCGGACAGCCGCAGCATCGCCTCGCGCACCGGGGTCCGCGACACCCCCACGGCGTCGGCGACCTCGCCCTCGGTCAGGAGCGAGCCGCCGGCGTACTCCCGGCTGAGAATGCGCTGCTTGAGGTGCTGGTACGCCCGCTCGGCCCCTGTATGCATGAGGTATCTAAGATAGCGGGACGTCTCCCGGGTAGCCCACGGTCTCATCGGTGAACGGCTTGGCCCCAGCGGCGTAGAACCGCACCTCGTCCGTGCCCACCACGTCGGTCGGCTCGCCGTCGCGGGCGGCACGCGAGCGCAGCCGGTCCAACGGCACCGGCCCCCCGGAGCAGAGGAAGACCAGGTTGCCGACGTCCCGGCCGCGGAACACCCGATGCGCCGCGACCAGCGCCACCTCGGGGAAGACGCCGAGCAGGGTGGCCGCGACCCGCCTGGCGATGTACTGAGGCGGCGCGTCGATGACGTTCAGCACGTAGACACCGCCCGGTGCCAGCACCCGTGCCACGTGGCCGGCGAACTCGGCAGTGGCCAGGTGCGCTGGCACCAGCCCGTCGACGAAAGCATCGCCGATGACGACGTCAGCCGAGTCGTCGTTCCGCCCCACCACCCTCGTACGGGCATCGCCGAGGTGGACCTTGAGGCGCGGGCCGGACTGCAGGCCCAGGTGTCGTCGCGCCACCTCGAGGACCACCGGATCGACCTCGATCAGCTCCGACCTCGACTCCGTACGGGTCGCGGCCAGGTAGCGGGCGTAGGTGCCTCCGCCGCCGCCGATGTGGACGGCGCGCAGCTGCTGCCGTACGGGGAACACGGCATCGACGGCGTCGCGGATCCGGCGCACGTAGGAGAACTCGAGATGCTCGGCATCGCCGAGGTCGACGTAGCTGGCCTCCATGCCTTCGAGGAACAACCAGCGTCCACTCGGCCGGTCGCTGTCCCTGCGGACCTCGACGTGGTCCTCGCTGAACAGCGTCAGGGACGCCCTGCGGCTCCGCCGGTTGCCGGCGACGGTCGGCTGTCGTGCCGAGGTTTGCCGGGTTCGGGTGGTCACCTGTCCATGGTGGCAGGCCCGCGCACCACTCAGCCGGGCCAGGCCTGTTGATCTTTCCTAGTCCTTTACGACCATGAGGCCGCACGGCCCTCACGAGAGACCCCCGATTGGCCGACAGTTACAGCGGAGGCGACTCATCCGGTCGCCGCCTTTGAGAGCCAAGCGCTGCCAGCGGGGACGAGAAGTGACCGAGAACGAGCTCCGCCTGCCGTCGCCACGAATTGCGTGGGCGACCTTCGCGACGACTGTGGTCGCGACCGTCGCCTACCTGTTCGTCGACGACGCGACGCGCAGCCTGATCCTGTTGGTCATCGCGCTGGTCGGGATCGTCGGGGTGTCCGCCGGCGCAGCCTGGATCAAGCCGCGGACCCGCTGGCCCTGGTACGCGATCTCGGCTGCCGGCGTGTTCTTCCTGGCCGGCGCAATCCTGCGCAGTGCGCTGACCAACCCCGACGGGGAGCTGACGTCGCTGGTCCCGGACAGCTTCACCCTGCCGGGCTACCTGATCTTCGGCTTCGCCCTGGTCGGCCTCGTGCGCAGCCGGAGGGCGAACGAGGACACCGCGACGCTGACCGACGCCGTCGTGGTCGGCGCGGCCGCGACCCTGGTGGCCCTGGCCTTCCTGGTCGAGCCGACCCTCGCCCAGCACACCGGCACCGCGCTGCTGCACAGCGTCTCCGCCGTCTACCCGCCCATCGACATCCTGCTCCTGCTGATCATCGTGCAGCTGGCCTTCACCGACGTCTCCGGCGCCCCCGCGTTCTGGTTCCTGTCCCTGTCCCTCACGGCGATCCTGGTCGGCGACACCGGGTACGCCGTCGACCTGGCCGGCATCGGCCACCCGTACGCCCGGCTGATGGACACGCCGTACCTGGTCGCGTACGGCTCCCTGGCGACTGCGGCTCTGCACCCCTCGATGTGGCTGCTCACCAATGCCCAGCCACTCGCCGTGCGGCCGATGTCGCGCTGGCGGCTCCTGACCGTGGCCCTTGCGGTCCTCTCCCCCGCTGTCGTCATCCTGTCGCGACCACCCACGCACACCCGTGACCAGGTGATCTACGCGCTGGCGACCACCGTCTTGATGTCCGCGGTCTTCAGCCGGTCGGTGCGCGCGGTCAACGAGCACGCCACCTCGGAAGCCCGCCTCTCCCGGCTGGCCACCCGTGACGCCCTGACCGGGCTGGCCAACCGCACCCGGGTAGGGCAGTTCCTCGCCGACGAGCTGCCGCGGGCAACCGTGGCCGACCGCCGGGTGGGGCTGATCCTGCTCGACCTCGACCGGTTCCAGGTGGTGAACGACAACTGGGGCCACGGTGTCGGCGACGAGCTGCTGGTCGCGGTCGCCGACCGGCTGCTGACCCGGCTGCCGGACATGCTGGTCGCGCGTACCGGCGGGGACGAGTTCATCGTGGCCGGGCGGCTGCCCCTCGACGACCCGCTGGCCGAGCAGCTGACCGGCCGCGTGATGTCGGTGTTCGAGGAGGTCTTCGACGTCTCCGCCGGGCAGCTGGTCGTGACCACCTCCGCGGGCGTCACTACCGTGCGGCCGGATCGCGACAGCTCGAACCAGACCATGCTGCGCGACGCGGACACCGCCATGTACCGGGCCAAGAGCGGCGGGGGCGACCGGTGCGTGCGCTTCGCCCCGGAGATGCACGCCGAGATCGCCGAGCACGTGGCCATCGAGCAGCGGCTGCGCCGGGCTGTCGCCGCTGACGGGTTCGAGCTGCACTACCAGCCGATCGTGGACCTGGTCGACGGCACCGTACGGGGCTACGAAGCTCTGCTGCGCCTGCGCCCGGACGGCGCTGCGCCCCTGCGGCCGGATGAGTTCATCCCCGTCGCGGAGAGCACGGGACTGATCCTGCCCATCGGTGCCTTCGTCCTCGACGAGGCCTGCCGGCAGATCGCCCTCTGGCGTGACGACCCGAGGCTGGAGATGGGCTCCGTCTTCGTCGCCGTCAACGTCTCCTCCCGGCAGCTGCACGAGCACGGCTTCGTCGCCGAGGTCCTGGGAGCGCTCGAGCGGCACAGCGTGCCCGAGCGCTGCCTGCACATCGAGATCACCGAGAGCCTCCTGATGGACGACATCGAGATGGCCATCGAGATGCTCGACGTGCTGCGTGACCGCGGCATCAACATCAGCGTCGACGACTTCGGCACCGGCCACTCGTCGCTCGGCTACCTCAAACGGCTCCCGGTCGGGACTGTCAAGGTGGACCGGTCGTTCGTCTCCGGGCTGGGCGACCTCGACAGTGGCGGGTCCGGCGACGAGGCCATCGTCCGGGCCGTCATGGGCATGGCGAAGGGCCTCGGCCTGTCCGTCGTGGCTGAGGGCGTCGAGACCACGGCACAGCGGGATGTCCTGCGCGCACTGGGTTGTACGTACGCGCAGGGCTGGCTGTACGGGCGGCCGATGCTGCCGGCGGACGCGGCCGCGGCGTGGAACTCGACGCACCAGGCCCGGGCCATCGCCAGCTGATACCCGCTCAGTCGAGTGGCGGGACCTCGATCGCGTAATAGGTCTGGACGTCCAGCGTGGCCAGGACGGCGGGCCGGGTCCGCGCTGCCACCAGTCGGCACAGCCTGGCGAACGCGAACGTCTCGTCGTTGTAGCCGCAGACGTCGAAGGCCACGACCCCACCCTCGGCCTCGAGGTCGGCAGTCAGCCGGCTCACCAGGAGCATGATCAGTCCCCGCGCCTGGGCCTCCGGGCGTACGACGAGGAA
>JAWWOL010000225.1:0-2747 GCA_033851695.1 Frankiales bacterium | reverse complement strand
GCGCTCGCCCTGCTGATGGTCATGTTCAAGGACGGTGCCGAGCGCACCAGGGCCATCGCCGCCTACACCGCCGTGTCCATCGGCGGCAGCGCGGTCGGCCTGGTCGCCGGCGGCATGCTGGTCCAGTGGACCTCCTGGCGCTGGGTGTTCTTCGTCAACGTGCCGATCGGCGCTGTGCTGCTCGTCCTCGCCCGGCGCGACCTGCCGGAGACCGACCGCCGCCCGGGCAAGATCGACCTGCCAGGCGCGCTGACCTCCACGATCGGCATGGCCGGGCTGGTCTACGGCTTCGTACGGGCAGCCTCCGATGGCTGGAGTGACCCCATCACCCTCGGCGCGTTCGCGGTCGGCGTGGTCCTGCTCGCTGCGTTCGTGCTCGTGGAGCGGCGGGCCGTGATGCCGATCACCCCGCTGCGGCTGTTCGCCAGCAGGGACCGTGCCTTCTCCTACGTGGCGCGGCTGGCCCTCGTCGGCGGCATGTTCGGGATGTTCTTCTTCCTCACCCAGTTCGAGCAGAACATTCTCGGCTACAGCGCGCTCGTCTCGGGCCTGGCGTTCCTGCCCCTCACCGGGGCGCTGTTCATCGCCTCCCAGCTCAGTGCCCGCACCCTGATGGCCAAGGTCGGCGGCAAGGCCCTGATGATCGGCGGGATCAGCACCTCGACAGTCGGTGTGCTGATGCTCACCCAGCTCAGCGCGAGCTCGGGCTACCCGCTCATCCTCGCCGCCCTGCTGCTGTTCGGTACGGGCAACGGGCTTGCCTTCGTTCCGCTCACCATGACCTCCCTGGCCGGTGTCGACCCGGCCGACGCCGGTGCGGCGTCGGGTCTGGTCAACGTGATGCAGCAGGTCGGCGGTGCGCTCGGCCTGTCCGTCCTGGTGACCATCTTCGGCACGGCCTCCCGCAACGAGGCCAAGCACGCAGTCGCCGGAGCCGCCGGTCAGGTGCAGGTCTTCGTCCACGCAGCTGACACGGCGTTCCTGGCGGCCGCCGTCCTGATGGCCCTGTCGGTCCTGATGGTGGCCAGCATGCGCAGCAAGGCGCAGGACAAGCCGGCCACGCACGACGCCGACGAGCTGGCCGAGCTCGAGGCGGTTGCCGCCGGCTGACCGTCCCAGGTTTCGCGGAAGTGGGGTTCCTGTCGCCAGGCGACAGGAACCCCATCTTCATGTTCACAGGGCACAGACGGGGCCCGTCGCCATCGGAGCGCGCGGGCTGCCTCCCGTACGGCAGCTGCCCGCCCGTCCTCACCAGCTGGTGTGCAGCGGGCGCCCCTCGGCATAGCCGGCCGCGCTCTGGACGCCGACCACCGCCCGCTCGGCCAGCTCGGCGAGGGAGCGGGCGCCTGCGTAGGTGCAGCAGCTGCGGACACCGGCGACGATCGCGTCGACCAGGTCCTCGACTCCCGGCCGGAGCGGGTCGAGGTACATCCGCGAGGTCGAGATGCCCTCCTCGAACAGGGCCTTGCGGGCCCGGTCGAACGCCGACTCGTCGCGGGTGCGTTGGCGTACGGCGCGGGCCGAGGCCATCCCGAACGACTCCTTGTAGAGCCGGCCGTCGGCGTCGCGGTGCACGTCGCCGGGGGACTCGTGGGTGCCGGCGAACCACGAGCCGATCATGACGTTGGAGGCTCCGGCGGCGAGGGCGAGCGCGACGTCGCGCGGGTGCCGTACGCCGCCGTCGGCCCAGACGTGGGCGCCGAGCTCGCGGGCTGCGGCGGAGCACTCGAGCACGGCGGAGAACTGCGGCCGGCCCACGCCCGTCATCATCCGGGTGGTGCACATCGCGCCGGGACCGACACCGACCTTGACGATGTCCGCTCCCGCCGCGACCAGGTCGCGAACGCCCTCGGCCGAGACCACGTTGCCGGCGACGACCGGGATGCCAGGGGACAGCGCCGCCACCGCCCGCAGTGCCTCGACCATCCGGTCCTGATGGCCGTGCGCGGTGTCCAGCACGAGCACGTCGGCACCGGCCTCGACCAGCGCCGCGGCCTTGGCCGCGACGTCGCCGTTGATGCCGACAGCCGCCGCGATCCGCAGCCGGCCGTCGGTGTCGAGCGCGGGTCGGTAGAGGTCGGCGCGCAGGGCCGCCGTCCGGGTGATGATGCCGGTCACCAGGCCGTCCTGGTCGACGACCGGAGCCACCCGGTGGCTCGATGCGGTCAGCCGGGCGAAGGCCTCGCGCGGCTCGAGCCCGGCCGGCAGGGTGAACGGCTTGGCCGACATCACGTCCCGGAGCTGGGTGAACCGGTCGACGCCGATGCAGTCGGCCTCGGTGACGATGCCGACCGGCCGATCGTCCTCGACCACGACCACTGCCCCGTGCGCGCGCTTGGGAAGCAGGTTGAGGGCCGTCCCGACGGTGTCGTAGGGGTCGAGCCGGATCGGCGTGTCGTGGATGCGGTCGCGGCTCTTGACCCAGGCGATCACGTCGGCGACGACCTTGGTCGGGATGTCCTGCGGGATGACCGCGATGCCGCCACGCCGGGCGATCGTCTCGGCCATCCGCCGGCCGGAGACCGCGGTCATGTTGGAGGCGACCAGCGGGATGGTGGTGCCGCTGCCGTCCCGGGCGGACAGGTCGACGTCGAGCCGGGAGGAGACGTCGGAGTGCCGCGGCACCATGAACACGTCGTCGTAGGTGAGGTCGTACTCGGGCGTGCGTCCGTTGAGGAAGTCCACGCTCACGAGGCTACGCCGACCGCCTCATCGGCCCGGGGACATCTTCGGACCGGCTCAGCCGA
>JAWWOL010000144.1:0-4109 GCA_033851695.1 Frankiales bacterium | reverse complement strand
CGCCGTCGAGTCGGCGCCGGCCTGCTGGGTCCACGAGGCGGTGATGCTGGTCTCGTTGCCGGCGTTGTCCGTCACGACGGCAACGAGGGACTGCGGACCGACGCCGGCCACGATGAACGGCCCAGTGTAGGTCTGGCTGGTGCCGCCGTTGTCAGCGTAGGTGATCGACTTGATGCCGGAGGCGTCGGCCGCGTTGATGGTGACGCGCACGTTGCCGGAGTAGACGTCCGGTGAGGTCAGGTTGCCGGTGAGCGTGAAGGACGCGGTCGGCTTCGTGGTGTCTGGCGGCGCTGCCGGCGCGGCGACGGTGACCTTGACTGTCGGGCTGACTCCGCTGGCGATGGTCGTGGTCAGCGGCGAACGCACCCGCACCGCGTAGGCGCCGGTGGGCTCCACCTTCCTGAGCGAGTAGGTCGAGGATGCGGACAGCGCGGCGGACGCGATGGCGTGCCAGGCGCCATGTTGCAGCACCTCGAGCCGGACCGTGCCCTTGACCTTGGGGCTGACCGAGCCGGTCACGACGATCGGGGTGGCGGAGGCCACGGTTGAGTGCGCAGCAGCCTTGACCTTGTAGGCGCTCGTCACCACATGCACGTGCATCGTCTTGCTGACGGCGGCCCTGGCGGTGCTCGACGCGGACCGGGTGACCCGATAGATCGTCGTGCCCAAGGTCCCCGAGGTCTTGAAGGCGAACGAGTAGCTGCCGGTCTTGCTCGTCGACTTGTGCGCGAGCTGGACCCACTTGCCTGCCAAGTAGCGCTCGAGCTTGACGACGCCGGTGCCCCGCGGGGTGACGGTGCCGGCGATGGTGACCGTGTTGTGGCGGAGCACGGTGAGAGGGGCCGCGGTCGCCGACAGGCGCGAGACCGCGGGCTTGCTCGCCGCCTGCGCGGGCACGGCGGACATCAGCGACAGCGCCGTGACCGCCGCTACGAGCAGTCGTGCGGACGCGCGAAAGAGGTGGTGACGAGGCGCTGGCGCAATCATGATGTCCCCCGGTCGTGAAGTCCTGCTGTTCCCGCCCATGCGTCGCAACGCCCTTCTCGGTCCAGCCCCGATCGACTCCGAGCGGTGGCAGCCGCGCCAATACCCTAGGTCACCGCTCGTACACATCTGCCGGAGAGCCACGCTCAGCAACCTCCCTGACCGGTGACTCTCTGTGAAGCCTAGCGGAATGCCCGACCAGCCTGTGCGTCCGTCGGGCTACCACTGGGTGTCATTACTCGACTACTGTGCGCCTATAACCCTGCCTGGGCCTAGAGTTTCACGGCATGGTGCCGCCCTCCGCCCAGAGCCTCCCTGCTGGTCTTCACGCTGATATCGAGCCAGTGGTTCAGCCGTTACGCGACCTTGTCTTCACCGGCGGGCGGATCCGTACCTTCGATCCCGCCGCCCCCACGGTCGACGCGCTCGCCGTCAGCCGAGGTCGCATCGTCGCGGTCGGTGAGGCAGCAGCCGTGCGGGACTCCGTCGCCGCTGACGCCGAGGTCGTCGACCTGGCCGGCGGTCTGCTTGTCCCCGGTCTGCGCGACTCGCACAACCACCCGCTGCAGGGCGGGCTCGACCAGATGTCCTGTGACCTGACCACCCTGCCGGTCGAGGTCGAGGGCTACCTCACCCTGGTGGCCCAGCACGCTGCGGCCAACCCCGCACTCGACTGGGTGACGGGCGGCGGCTGGTCGCTCAGTGCCTTCCCCGGCGGGACCCCTACGGCCGCGATGCTCGACCGGGCGGTCGCCGACCGGCCGTGCTTCCTGGTCAACCGCGACCGGCACGGTGCCTGGGTCAACTCCGCGGCCCTGGCCAGGGCCGGCATCACCGCCGCCACCCCCGACCCCGACGACGGCCGGATCGAGCGGTTCCCCGACGGATCGCCGACCGGCGCCCTGCACGAGGGCGCGACCCGGCTGGTCGCCGACCTCATGCCGGTGCCCGACCTCGACCACTGTGTACGGGCGTTGCTGCGCGCCCAGCGGCACATGCACGCGCTCGGCATCACCGGCTGGCACGACGCGATCATCGGCGAATACCTCGGCTACCCCGACCCGTACGAGGCCTATCGGCGCCTCGACACCGACGGCGCGCTGACGGCGAGTGTCACGGGCGCCTTGTGGTGGGACCGGAACCGCGGTCTCGAGCAGCTGCCGGAGATGGTGGCGCGGCGAGCAGAAAGCCTGCAGGGCAAGCGATTCCGGGCCACTGCAGTCAAGATCATGGTTGACGGCATCGTCGAGAGCGGTACGGCGGCCTTGCAGTTGCCGTACCTCGGTGGCCACCTGTGCGGCACGGGCAAGCGCTACCTCGACGCTGACCAGCTCCGCCTGGCCGTGGCGGCGATCGACGCCGAGGGCTTCCAGGTGCACCTGCACACGATCGGCGACCAGGCCGTACGGGATGCGCTCGACGCGATCGCCGCATTGCCGGATCCGCGACGCCTGCGTCACCAGCTGGCGCACCTGCAGGTGGTGGACCCTGAGGACGTCCCGCGCTTCGGCGCGCTGGGTGCGGTGGCCAACCTGCAGATGCTCTGGGCCTGCCTCGAGGAGCAGATGACGGAGCTGGTGCTGCCGGTGCTCGGCCCGGAGCGCAGCGGCACGCAGTACCCGTTCGCCTCGATCCTCGCCGGGGGCGCGGTTCTCGGCGCCGGCAGCGACTGGCCGGTGAGCACCGCCAACCCGTTCGAGCAGATCGCGGTCGGCGTGAACCGCACGGTGCCAGGCGATCCGGCCTCCGAGCCGTTCCTGCCGGACGAGCGGCTGACCCTCGACCAGGCTCTGGCGGCGTTCACCGTGGGAGCCGCCTGGGCCGACCACCGGGAGGACCGAGGCGTGTTGCGGGTCGGGGCGCGGGCAGACCTTGCCGCCTTCGACCGCGATCCCTACCGGCTCGACCCCTCCGAGCTGGCCTCCGTACGGGCGGTGCGGACGTACGTGGACGGCGCATGCGTCTTCTCCGCCGGCTGATGACCACTCAGGCCGTCCCGGCCTCGACGTCCATCCCTGTCAGGCCAACAGGTGGGTGGGTCAGCCCCCCCGGTCTGACCCACCCACCTGCCGCGTGTTCGTCGGTTGTCCTACCGGGTGAACCAGGAGGTCAACCGGACGTCGCTCGACGACGCGCCCACGAAGACCCGGTAGGTCCCGTGCGCGATCTTCCAGCTGCTGCTGGCCGGGTCGAACCAGCCGAGCGGGTTGGTGCCGTCTGCCGGATCGATCGTCACGGTTGCCCGCTTGGTTTGCCCTGGTGTCAGGGTGATCCGGGTGAAGCCGACCAGGCGCCTGGGCTCACCGGTGGTCGACGGCAGCCTGAGGTAGACCTGGGCAACCTCCGACCCGCGGACCGAGCCGGTGTTGGACACCTTGAAGGACACCTTCACCTTCCCGCCGGTCGTCTGGTGGACTCTCACGCCTGAATAGGCGTAGGTCGTGTACGAGAGTCCGAAGCCGAACGGGAACAGCGGCTTGATGCCGGACTGCTGGTATCCCTTGTAACCGACGTTCAGCTTTTCGCTGTAGACGACGTTGAGGTTGGTCGAGCCTGCCCACGGGCTGGTGATGCCGGGCGGGGTGGCCGTCTCGCTTCTGGGGTAGCTGGTCGGCAGCTTGCCGGTCGGGTTGACCCTGCCCCACAGCACTTCGGCGACCGCGGTGCCTACCGCCTGTCCGCCGAAGTAGGTCTCGACGACGGCGGGGACAGAGGACAGCCACGGCATGGTGACCGGCCCGGAGTTGGCCAGCACGACGATGGTGCGTGGGTTGGCCGCGCGCACAGCCGCGATCAACTGGTCCTGGCCTTGCGGCAGCTTGAGCGACACGCGATCCCGCTGCTCTCCCTCGTAGGTCCGGGCGTAGACGATCGCGACGTCGGTCTTCGCCGCGGCGGCGGCCGCCGCTTTGATGGCCGGCGACAGCGCGCCGGTCGGCGGCTTCCACTGCAGCAGCAGGGTTCCCGGCTCCAGGCTGTCGAACGGATGGTCCGCCTGGTAGGCGATGTGGATCGTGTGCCTGGTGCCGCCGGTCAGGGTAACGGTCGCCGAGGTGGCACTGGCCAGGGTCGCGTCGGCCCCTGTCATCGTGATGAAGGGGTGACCGTCGAAGCGCATCGTCGCG
>JAWWOL010000136.1:0-9843 GCA_033851695.1 Frankiales bacterium | reverse complement strand
GGTGGCGCCGCCGCCGAGGGCACCCAGCACCCCGAGGCTGCTGAAGTTGTTGAAGGCGGAGCACGCGCCGCCGAGGGAGGACCCGGCGACGCAGGCCTTGGTCATCGCGGACTTGGCCGCGGCACTGATCTTGTCGAGGTCGGCCCACATCGTGACCAGGCTGCCGCTGGGCAGCGAGGCGATGTCAGCCGAGTAGTTGGCAGACGATGGCAGGGCTGCCGCCTTGGCCTGGGCCTGCGCGGCATCGAGGTCGGCCTTGCGCTGGGCCAGCAGGACGTCGCCGTCGACGATGTCGTAGGCGAACGACGAGTCGGTCGCGCGAATGCGGGCCAGCCCCGCCCTGGCTTTGGCAGCGTCGGTCGTGGCGACGACGACCAGCGGTACGGGGTCGCCGTTGGTGCCGCGGAAGACCGCGATCCCGGCGGAGGAGCCCAGCCACGGCTGGATGTCGCGGGAGTAGTCGATCTTGGCGCTGCTGGTGAACACCGAGCCGAGCAGCGTGTCACGGAAGGTGCCCTTGTGCGCGTCGGGCTTGGTGGCCGGCGAGCCCGGGAAGTGCGTGAGGTATTCGTAGAGCCCGGCCGACGAGGACTGCTTGAGGTCGAGCTGCAGGTAGCCGTAGCTGCCGGCGGGCACGAGCTTGGTCAGCGCGCCGGACGCGGGCGCGCTCGACCTGACGAAGGCCACGGCCCCGCCGGCAAGGACCATCGCGAGCACGGCGACCATCGCGAGCAGGACCGGAGCGCGCCGCGGCTTCTGCGGCTCGGGCGAGCCGATGGCGTCGTCGCCAGCCGGCGTCACGTCGAACGCGTTGTCGGCGCTGCCCACGTCGTGCGGCGTCGAGGGCGGGACGAATCGGCCTGCGTCGTCCCCGTCCCCGCGGGACCCGTACTCGGACATGACCGTCTCCCCCCTCGTGTCCCGGCTCGGTGCCGGCGTGCAGTGCTGCGGCTCTGCGCGGCCCCATGAAACAGTGGGTGCCATGTCGAGCCAGTCCGCCACGCCCGCCCAGCCCGACGATCTCCGCCGGTTGCGGCAAGCGCTGCTCGCGGCAGGCTACACGGTCGACGGGGTCCCCCGCGCCCTTTCTCCACAAGCCCACGACGCGCTCGGTGCGGGCGACCCGGCGCCGGCCGTGAGGGCCACCCGTGACGGGTCGGCGATGTCCACGTTGGTCCGATTGTTCCTGCTGGGCAAGGCGGTCCCGACCCAGCTCTGCGCGTCGGCTCTCGACCCGCTCACCCTCGACCAGGCCGTTGCCATGGGACTCCTGGTCGCCGACGGCGACTCGATGCGGGCGGGGCTGGACGTCCGGCCGTACGGCGAGCCGGGGGCCGGCTGGTTCGTGGTGTCGGACGTCGCTGCCCGCCCGTTGCGACCTGACCACGTCCTGGGGGTGGGCGGAGCCTCGGTCACCCTCGCGCAGGCCACCGTACGGGACCCGGTCGGCACGGCACTTGACCTCGGCACCGGCTCCGGGGTCCAGGCCCTGCACCTGTCCGACCACGCGATGTCCGTCACGGCGACCGACCGCAACCCGCGGGCGCTGCACCTCGCCGGCCTGACCGCCGCGTTGTCCGCCGTACCAGGGTGGGAGCTGCTCGAGGGCGACCTCTTCGCCCCGGTGGACGGCCGGCGCTTCGACCTGGTGGTGTCCAACCCGCCGTTCGTCGTGACGCCGGCCGGCCGCTTCCTCTACCGGGACAGCGGCCTGGCCGGCGACGAGGTCTGCCGGCGGATCGTGCACAGTGCGCCGGGGCACCTCACCGACGGCGGCACCGCACAGCTGCTGGCCAACTGGCTGCACGTGCGCGGGACCGACTGGACCGAACGGCTCGAGGGCTGGCTCGGCGGCACCGGCTGCGACGCGCTCGTCCTGCAGCGCGAGCTGCAGGACCCCGCAGAGTACGCAGCGCTGTGGCTGCGCGACAGCGGCGACGACCAGGCGGAGGGCGATCTCTACGCGTCGCTGTACGACGACTGGCTGGCGTGGTTCGACGCACATGACGTCGAGGCGATCGGATTCGGGCTGATCTCCTTGCGTCGCAACGGAAGTGACCGCCCCGTTGTCTCCGTCGAGAACCACCCGCAACCGGTCGAGCAACCGCTCGGGCCGACCATCGCCTCGTGGCTGAGCCGGGCGGTGGCCGTACGCGACCTGTCGGACGACGCGTTGCTGCAGACCGCTTTGGACGTCGCCGAGGACGTGCGGCTCGAGCAACGGGCGGTCCCCGGTGAGGGCTGGGAGGTCGAGTCGCAGACCCTGCTGCAGGAAGGCGGACTGCGCCGGCGCGCCGGCATCGACGAGTTCGGCGCGCTCGTGGTTGCCGGTTGCAACGGGCTGCAGCCGCTGAACGGTCTGCTCGAGATCCTCGCGCCCGCCTACGATCTCGACGCGGAGGACCTGCGCGCCGACGCACTGCCCCTCGTACGCGACCTGGTCCGCGACGGTTACCTGCTGCTGCCGGAGTAGCGCGACGCGACCCGGGGAGCACAGAACCCGGGACCACGGGACTGCCCGGCGGTCCCGAGCGGCTGAGGTCAAGGCGCCGGCCGTCTGCTACTTCGGGCCGCGCTGCCGCCACGCCGGCAGCACCCGTCGCTGACCCGAGTCCCGGAGATGCCGGCCGAGGCGCATGGCCGGTTGCATGCTGGGTCTGATCCGCAGCCCCCGTACGGCGTCAAGGCGAACCGCCGGAGGCCGTTGGCCTCGCGGCACCGCCCGCGCCTCCAGGCCGGCGTGCAGGTCGACCTCGCGCAGCACCCGGTCGATATCGGTGAGCAAAGACCCGTGCAGCGGCCAGACCTCCGGGCCGCCGGCCGCGAGCGTCTCCGCCAGGCGGTCCCTCCGGGCGTGGGCGACGGACAAGGCCTCGCGCAGTTCAGCGTCGTCGGCGGTCGGCCCGGAGGCATCATCGGTTGCCAGCCGGCCGAACCGCTCGACCGCCAGCGCCACGTCGTCGAGCAGGCTGCCGAGGTCGCGCCGTTCTTGCTCGGAGTACGGGGACCCGCCAGGGGTGGTCTCGGCCCGGTCCGCAAGTACGCGGGCGATACCCCGGACCGAGACCGACGCATGCTCGAGGGCGGCGAGGGCGCCGCGCAGGCTGGGCCGGGCTCCGGGAGTGACCAGCCGGGCGCGCGGGTTGAACCGCAGGCTCTCCTCGGCCCGAGCGAGGGCCCGCTCTGCCCTGTCCACGTCGGTGCCGAGCCGTCGGGCCTGGTCCAGCCAAGCTTTGGCGGCCTCGTACGACCAGCCCGACCGCAGGTCGTTGCCCGCGCGGCGCAGCACGGCGGCCATCCGTACCGACAGCTCGCGGATCGCGTCGCCCGCGGGTTGGACGTAGAGCGGCGGCGCGATCACCGCGTTGACGGCGACGCCCACGCCGGCCCCGATGAGGGTCTCGTACACCCGGCCGAACGCCACCCGCTCCCCCTGCTGGCCTACCGCCAGGACCAGCATCGCGCTGATCGGCACCTCCATCAGCTGGCTGCCGACCCGCAGCAGCTGGCCCACCACCAGTGCGGCCACGATGAGCAGCCCGAGGCTCCACCAGGTGATGGCGACGACGTAGGCGAACCCCAGCGCCACCAGCACTCCGGCCACGACGCTGAGCACCCGGCGCAGGCCGCTGGTCATCGTCTCGTACAGCGTGAGCTGCACCACGAGCAGCGCGGTCAGGGCGGCGAGAACCGGCTGCCGGTCGCCCGTGACCGCCGCGGCGATCTCGTACGAGAGGACCGCCGCCAGGGTGGTCTTGGCAGTACGAACACCGGGGATCCGGCCGGTATCGATGCCCACTCGGGCCCGCAGGCGATCGATCAGCACGCCGGGGCTGTGCCCACCGCCACGGCCCCGCGAACCAGGAGCCGACCGAACGCACATGGTGACGCCGACGGCGCGGGAGCGGCGTACGGTGAGGTCACAGTGCGCGACGGCGATTGGACCCAGACGTGACGGACCAGACCACCCACATCGCCGGCGGACGGGTGCCGCTGCCCGGGCTGAGCTCGCGGGCGTACGAGCACCCGGCGGACCGCTCGGCCCTGGTCGCGCTGCGGTCGCTCACCGGCTTCGACACGGTCCTCAAGGCGTTGTCCGGCTTCTTCCGCGAGCGCAGCCACCGGCTGATGTATCTCGCCTCCTCGGTCCGGGTCAGCGACCGGCAGTTCCTCGACCTCGACACGATGTACGCCGAGCTGGTCACGATCCTCGACCTGCCCGAGCGGCCGGAGCTGTTCGTCGAGCGAAGCCCGAACGCCTACGCGATGGCGATGGGCATGGACAAGCCGTTCATCGTGGTGAGCACCGGCATGCTCGACCTGCTCGAGCCGGACGAGCTGCGCTTCGTCCTGGCCCACGAGCTCGGTCACGTGATGTCCGGCCACGCGGTCTACCGGACCATGCTGCACCACCTGATCCGGCTCTCGGCCAGGGCCGCGTGGGTGCCGATGGGCTACCTCGGTCTGCGGGCGGTCATCGGCGCTCTCGAGGAGTGGCAGCGCAAGTCCGAGCTGTCCGCCGACCGAGCCGGGCTGCTCGGCTGCCAGGACCCCGACGCCGGCCTGCGTGCCCTGATGAAGATGGCCGGCGGCGCCCGACTCTACGAGATGGACTCGGCTGCTTTCCTTGAGCAGGCGGCAGAGTACGACGCGGCGGGTGACCTCCGCGACGGTGTCCTCAAGCTGCTCAGCCTCGAGGGCCGCAGCCACCCGTTCACCGTCCTGCGTGCTGCGGAGCTGCAGCGCTGGGTCAACGACGGTGACTACGCGGCGATCATCGGCGGGGCCTACCCGCTGCGCCAGGACGACCAGCACGCGTCGTTCACCGACGAGGTCAAGGCCACGGCGAAGTCGTACAAGCGCAGCATCGACGAGTCGGCCGACCCGCTGATCAAGCTGGTCAAGTCGGTCGGCGACGAGGCGTTCGGGCTGGGCGGGCGGATCTTCGCCAAGATGGGCGGCACCCGCACGAGCACGCCCACCGGGACGACCAAGACCACCGGTCACGACGACGTCGTCGACGGCGAGATCATCGACGACGACCCCGCCGACTGAGAACCAGCGACCGGTCAGCCGTGGCCGGCGAGCCGTTCGGCGGCGGCGTGCTCGCTGCCCGGATGGTCCGGCAGGTCCCGGTCGGTGTGATCGGCGTGGAAGAGGGCTTCGTCGAGCAGGTTGCGCACGTGGACGTCAGCCGCGGAGTAGTAGACGAAGGTGCCTTCGCGACGTCCCTTGACCAGCCCGGAAAGCCGCAGCTTGGCCAGGTGTTGGGACACCGCTGTCGGCGCGGCCCCGACCAGCTCGGCAAGGCAGGCGACTGAGGACTCGCCCTGCAGCAGAGCCCAGAGAATCTTGACCCGGGTCGGGTCGGCCAGCATCCGGAACGACTCTGCGGCCAGATGTGCCTGCTCCTCGTTCGGCATCGAGAACTCGGGCAGCTCGTCATGCATGGGCCCAGGCTAGCAACCTGCCTCTCTGACTGCCTGCATGCCTACGCAGGTAGGCTCGAAGTATGCCTGGCACCCTCACCGACTCGCGGCCGCCCGCGCCGGTCGCCGCTCCAGTTCCTGCGCGTGCCCCGTCACCGGTCCGCTCGGCTCTGCGGTTGCCGGAGGCCAGGTGGGCATTGGTCGCCACCGCTGCGTTCGGACTCGGTGGCGCTGCCGAGATCGCCGGCGCGCCCGCGTGGTTGTGGTGGACCCTCTACCTGACCTGCTACGCCACGGGCGGCTGGGACCCCGGTCTCGCCGGGCTGCAGGCGCTGCGGAGGAGATCCCTCGACGTCGATCTGTTGATGATCGTCGCCGCCGTCCTTGCGGCGGGCATCGGCCAGGTGCTCGACGGCGCCCTGCTCATCGTCATCTTCGCCACCTCCGGCGCGCTCGAGGCGATCGCCACCCAGCGCACTGCCGCGTCGGTGCAGTCCTTGCTCACTCTCGCGCCCGAGCAGGCCACCCGGCTCCAGGCTGGTGACCTCGAGGAGACGGTCGGCACCGGGGAGCTCCTACCGGGCGACGTGCTGCTCATCCGACCGGGCGAACGAGTAGGCGCCGATGCGCAGGTTCTGGACGGGCTCAGCGAGGTCGACCAGGCCTCGATCACCGGAGAACCCCTGCCGGTGCTGAAAAGGGCCGGTGACCCGGTCTTCGCGGGCACGCTCAACGGCACCGGCGCGCTGCGGGTGCGGGTCGACAAGGCAGCCGGCGAGTCGGTGCTCGCCCGCATCGTCGCGCTCGTCGCGGAAGCCTCCGCCACGAAGGCAGAGCGCCAGCTGTTCATCGAACGGGTCGAGCAGCGCTACTCCGTCGCCATGGTCGGCGTCACCCTCGCGCTGCTGGTCGTTCCGGTCGCCCTCGGTGCCGGCTTCCGGCCCACGCTGCTCCGGGCGATGACGTTC
This sequence comes from Frankiales bacterium, assembly GCA_033851695.1. Classification (GTDB taxonomy): domain Bacteria; phylum Actinomycetota; class Actinomycetes; order JAWWOL01; family JAWWOL01; genus JAWWOL01. Next base: position 3,446 of record JAWWOL010000136.1, on the reverse strand, counting down.
ATGATCGTCGCCTCTCCGTGCGCCGTGGTGCTGGCCACGATGCCGCCGCTGCTCGCCGCCATCGCCAACGCCGGCCGTCAGGGTGTGCTCGTGAAGTCCGCCGTCGTCATGGAGCAGCTGGCGGGCATCACACAGGTCGCCTTCGACAAGACCGGCACCCTCACCGACGGAACCCCTCGGATCGCCGCGATCCGGCTGGTCGAGCACCGTGCCTTCGCCTTGGACCAGATCCTCACGTTGGCGGCGACAGCGGAGCGGCACAGTGAACACCCCCTTGCGCGCGCGGTCGTCGCCGCAGCCACCGAGCGCGGCCTGGAGCTCGGCACTCCAGAGGAGTTCAGCTCGACCCCGGGACGAGGGGTCACCGCCACCATCGCCGGCACCATCGTCCAGGTCGGCAGCCCCGCCATCCTCAACCCAGCAAACGGAACACGTGCTGAGGCATCCCCTGCGGCGGCCGAGGTGGTCGACACGATCCAGGCACAGGGCCACACGGCGGTAGTCGTCCTGATCGACCACATCCCCGCGGCCGTGCTGGCCCTCGTCGACCGGGTCCGCCCGCAGGCCGGCGCAACAGTCGCCGCGTTGACCCGGCTGACCGGGAACACGCCGAGGTTGCTCACCGGCGACAACGCCGGTGCCGCCGGTCAGCTCGCGGCCGAAGTCGGCATCCGCGACGTCGCCGCCGACCTGCTCCCGGCGGCCAAAGCCGCCAAGGTTCGTGACCTGCAAGCCGCAGGCCTGCGCGTGCTTCTGGTCGGTGACGGGGTCAACGACGCCCCCGCCCTGGCCGCCGCGGACCTCGGCGTCGCCATGGGCCGAGCCGGCTCCGACCTCGCGCTGGAAACCGCCGACGCCGTCATCGTCCGCGACGACCTCGCCATGCTGCCCACCGTCATCGCACTGTCCCGCCGGGCCCACCGCGTCGTGGTCGCGAACTTGGCGATCGCCTCGGCGATCATCACCGGCCTGGTCATCTGGGACCTGGTCGGTCACCTCCCACTACCGCTCGGCGTTGCCGGCCACGAAGGGTCCACCGTCCTTGTGGGACTCAACGGTCTGCGACTGCTGCGAAACGGCACCTGGATCCCTGGCCGGCGAGCGGGCTGATCCGCCTCGCCTACCTGACGGACCCGTGCCCGGCGGGGTCGCCGGCCGGCACGTACCTGTACGGGTCCGAGCGGAACGCTGTCTCGCAACCAGGCGAGCAGAAGTGATACGTCTGGCCAACCAGATCAGACTGACCGGCCGCGGACACCGGGATCACCGTCATGCCACAGACCGGGTCCACCGCCCCGCCGGTCAGTGACGGCCCCGCCGCTGCGGCGAACCGGGTCGGCTCGGCGGCGAACCGTTGCTGGCAGCGGTCGGAGCAGAAGTAGTACGTCCGCTCCGCGTGTCCGGCGGTCGCCGGCGCGTGCGCCTTCTCGACCTGCATGCCGCAGACGGCGTCCTTGGCGTACGGGCTGGCAACGGCCTCGCCATGCGCAGCGGCCCGACTGCTGCGGTAGAGCCCGTAGACGACGGCGAACCCGAGCACGGCGACCACGTCGAGGATGGTGGTGTAGTTCCACCCGACGTGCGTGGTGGCGATGCCCGTGGGCCGGTTGGCCGGCACCCCGCCCACAGCCTTGAACAAGTATTCGGTGATCAGGCCGGAGGCGCTCATGACCGCCCAGAAGACGGCGAGCAGGCGCAGGGTCAGTGCGGTGCCGTAGTACTTGCGGTAGATCAGCAGCAGCGGCAGCGCGACCAGGTCGGCGAACACAAAGCTGATGACACCGCCGAAGCTGATCCCGCCCTGCCACAGTGCGGCGGCGAGCGGCACATTGCCGACGGAGCAGACAAAGCTGATGATCGCGATGAACGGCCCGACGACGACGTTCTCGAGGCTGGACCAGAAGCCGTGCCCGGTGATGAAGACGGCACGCCACACGCTGGTCGGCACGAGGACGACGGCGAAGCCGGCAATCACGAAGCCGGCAACCAGCTCTCGGCGGATCATGGTCAGGTCACTGATGGTGTAGCCGGACGCGTCGGACCAACCGGCACGGGTACGGATCCGCTGCCGCCACGGGAGCTGCTCGCCTGGCGGCTCGCCATGACCCGCGTGCGCATCGTGGCCGCCGTCGGCGTCGACCTCACCGGCATTGAGCCGGTCACGGGCGTCCTCGACGTCGGCGGCCGGAACCACTCGCGGCAGGAGCACCGAGAGCATCGCGATCATGATCGCGCCGCCGACGAACTCCGCGGCCGCGAACTGCCAGCCGATCAGCAGCCACAGCACGATGCCGAGCTCGACGACGAGGTTGGTGGACGCGAACATGAACGCCTGCGCGGCAGTGAAGTCGGCCCCTCGGGCGAACAGCGACTTCGCCAAGGCCGACGCGGCGTAGGAGCACGACGAGGACACCATCCCGAAGAAGCTCGCCTTCGCGACCGTACGGGGCCTGTGGTCACCGAGCGAGCGCTGCATCGCCGCCCGGGAGACGAAGGCCTGCACGGCGCCGGACAAGGTGAAGCCCAGCACCAAGGCCCAGAGGGTGTCGTAGAACATCCACCAGCCCTCGGCCAGGCTGTTGCCGATGTCGGTCATGACTTGACCAGCCGCTCGATCGCGGCCGTGGCCTCCCGGACCTTGGCGGTGGCCTCCGGGCCGCCGGCCTCGATCGCGTTGGTCACGCAGTGGTTGAGGTGATCCTCGAGCAACGCCATCGCGACGGCCTGCAAGGCCCTGGTCGCCGCGGAGACCTGGGTCAGCACGTCGATGCAGTAGGTGTCTTCGTCAACCATCCGCTGCAGCCCGCGTACCTGACCCTCCACCCGACGCAGCCGCTTGAGGACCGCATCCTTGCTGTCGCTGTAACCGGGCGGGCTTGTCGTCTCCATGTCCATGGGTAACACGGTACCCCCCGGTGGTATGTTTGCGCCATGAGCCGAAGCGGAGAAGGCAGCAACCGCAGCGTGGTGCTGGAGCTCGACGGGGTGCAGTGGGCCAGCCAGGCCCAGGTCGTGACGGCCGTCTTGGGCCGGCGCCCTGGTGTGCTCGCGGTTGACCCCAACCCGGTGGCGCAGACCGCGACGGTGACCTACGACCCGGCTAGGACGACGGTCGAGGATCTTTCGGGCTGGGTGCGGGACTGCGGCTACCACTGCCGGGGCGAGTCCGTGCCCGACCACCTGCCCCCAGCCGCTCCGGCAGAGACAACCGGCCACGGCGCGCACGGCGAGATGTCGATGGCGGCGATGGCCCGGGACATGCGCAACCGGTTCATCGTGGCCGCGGTTCTCGGCGTGGTGGTCGTCCTGTGGTCCCCGGTGGGCCGCGGCTTCGGCTTCACGGTCTCGGCGCCCTTCGGGTTGCGCGATGACATGTTCGCGCTGATCGTCAGCCTGCCGGTGGTCTTCTACTCTGCGCAGATCTTCTTCTCCGGTGCCATCAGGGC
>JAWWOL010000110.1:0-8151 GCA_033851695.1 Frankiales bacterium | reverse complement strand
CGGCGCCGGGTGGATCGCCGTACTGGCAGCCGGAAGCCTGGCCGTGGTGACCGGGCTCGGACTACTGCTCCGACGACGACGGCACCTGCTCGACCAACAGGGGTCGCCCTGACCAGACGCTGGTTCTCCTCGTTCCACCGCTTCGCACGCCGGCCGAATACTCCTGCACGGCCACTTGGCACGACCTCAACCGACTGAAGGGCTACGTTCATGAAAAGCGGATTGCGTCGACTGGCAGCACGAGCCGTGACAGGCGCACTGGTAGGGACTTTCGCCGTCTCAGGCGCGACCTCTGCACACGCATGGACTCTCGGGTCTCAGCTCGGCGGGGGGACGATCGACCCGCCCGCCGCCCAGGACGTCAATCATCTGACGATGTCGACGGCGGGTCCGTGCACCGACCCGACAGCCACCAACGCACAGATGTATATGTACGGCTCGGGCTTCCCTGACGTTGGCTACGGCGTGACGGCCAACAACCCGATCAGCATCCTGCCGCCCAACGCCAACGGTGGGTACGACGTGCCGATGCTCGACACCCTGCAGAACATCGCCCTCGCGCAGAACCCGCCGGCAACCTACGTGGGCACGTACACGATTGCTCTGGTGTGCAAGAAGCCCGTCGGGCAGACGGATTACGGCGACTACATCACCCACATCACGTTCAGCGACCCGACCCACTACACCAGCGGTGACGTCCAGGTGGCGACGACGACCACGCTGAGCGCCAGCCCGGCCGGATCGGCGACAGTCGGCGCCTCGGTGAGCCTGACCGCCGCCGTCACGCCCAGTGGGGCCACCGGCAACGTGCAGTTCCTGGACGGAGCCACCAACCTCGGTACGGCTTCGGTGTCCGCCGACAAGGCGACCTTGTCCACGAGCACGCTCTCCGTGGGCGCGCACTCGCTGACGGCGGTCTTCACCCCCAGCGGACCGGCGGGGGCGCAGCCCTCGACGTCGGCTCCTCTGCCGTACACCATCACCCCTGCGAAGCCGGTGCTCGGTGCCTACCCGAGCGCGCTGATCCTTTCGGTGGGGACGTCGTTCAGCTGCCCTGACGGCAGCAAGCAGCTGGTGCCCGCCTCCCGGCTGGACGGCGCGATCTACTGCACCAGTGGTGGCCCGATCATCCTCGTGGCCAAGGGGTCCGCCCCTCGTGCCCTGGTCGCGCCCTCACTCGGTGGCACGGGCAAGGTCGGCAGCAAGCTCACCTTGAAGCCGGGTCTGTGGACGCCCAAGTACACCTCTCGCACCGTGGTCTGGAAGCGGGACGGCAAGGTCATCGCCAAGCAGTCCGGCACCTCCTACGTGGTGAAGAAGACCGACAAGGGCCACCGGATCTCGGCCACCGTGACCGCTCACATCGCCGGCCACCTCGACGGCACCGCGAGCACCGCACCGGTCAAGGCCAAGGCCGTGTCGGCTGTCAGCTCGTCGAACGTCAGCCTGACGACATTCGCCAAGCCCGAGGGTGTGGTCGGTGACACGTCTCCGATCACCGTGCCGGTCGGTACGCCGATCGGATGCTTCGCGGCCGCCTTCACCGGAGCCACCAGCATCAAGGCGAGCTGGTTGGTCAACGGCCAGCCGTACGCCGCGCCGATCGACTTCCTGATCCCCGACGGCTTGTACGGCAAGACCCTCACCTGCCGTACGACCGCCACCAACGCCGGTGGGAGCACGGTCTCCGATGCCGTCGTGAAGGTTGGCAAGGCCGCGGCCCTGTTGTCCTACGGCAACCCCCGCTTGGGGTGTGTCGCCAAGGTCGGCAAGAAGCTGACCGCGACGGCAGGCAAGTGGTACCCGACGTATGCCAAGGCCACTTTCGTGTGGCTGCGCAACGGCAAGCCGATCAAGGGCGCGACGAAGGCCGGCTACGTGCTGACCAAGCTCGACAAGAAGCACAAGGTCTCGGTCAAGGTGACGGTCACCCGTACCGGCTGGGGGACGGGAACGGCAACCAGCGCGACCGTGAGCGTGGCGTGACCCATGGCCCCGGCGGGTCCCCGCACGTCGGCGAGCTGATCGTCATCGGCGGACTCGAGGACGTTGAGGTTGCTGCAGACGCGAAGGCATCGGCAGTGCCGGTGCCTTCGCAACGCCGCAACCCGCTGACCGCCGTCCTGGTCCGGGCGCGCAAGCCGCGCCCGGACCGGGTGGGGGTGCCCCAGGGTTCCGACGGTGCCCGACGGCGGAGGCCGCCGTCGACGCCGGTGGCAATCTACGGGGCTGCGCTGTCGATCGGGGCTGCTCTGCTGCTGGGGTTCCTTGCCGACCTCACGTTCATCGGCGCACTGCACCACAACCGCGACCAGCGGATCGGTTACGCCGCGCTGCGCTACGAGCTGGCCAAAGGTGAGGCGCCGGTCGGACCTCTCGACCACAACGGCAAGCCCCTGCCCCTGGGGGCACCCGTTGCCTTGCTCGTCATCCCCGAGATAGGCGTGCACGAGGTCGTGTTCGAGGGGACGACCTCTGGCGTGCTCGAGAAGGGCGCTGGGCACGCGCGTTCGAGCCTGTTGCCTGGCCAGGCGGGGACAGCGATCATCCTGGGCCGAAAGGCGGCGTACGGCGGCCCGTTCCGCGACATCGGCAAGCTGCTGCCAGGGCAGACGTTCACCGCGACCACCGGGCAGGGGACCAGCACCTACCGGGTTCTGGACGTCCGGCTGGCCGGGGACCCTGTCCCGCCTGCCCCTGCGGCGGGCGCCGGTCGGCTGCAGCTGATCACTGCGGCCGGCGCCGCGTACCAGCCCAACGGCTTGCTGCGGGTCGATGCCGACCTGGTGTCCACCCCGCAGGGTGCTCCCGTCGTCGGCTTCAACATCGCACCCCTGGCCAAGGCGGAGGGGCCGCTCCAGGGCGACTCCTCGGTGCTGGTCGTCCTCGTGCTGTGGGCCCAGGCGTTGCTGATCGCCGCCGCGCTCGTCGCCTGGGCTCGCGTGCGCTGGGGCGTCTGGGAGGCATGGGTTGTCGGCCTTCCGCTCCTCGCTGCACTCGGGCTGGCCGTGGCCGACCGGGTCGCCCAGCTGCTCCCCAACCTGATGTGAGGGTGTCATGACTGTTGCGATTGATCCGGCGCTCGACGTCGCCGAGCTGCGCGCCACGGGGATCTCCGCCTGGTTCGGTGACCACAAGGTGCTGGAGCGGGTGTCGTTGACCATGAAGGCCGGTGAGGTGACCGCGCTGATCGGCCCTTCGGGCTGCGGCAAGTCGACGTTCCTGCGCATCCTCAACCGGATGCACGAGCTGGTCCCCTCGGCCCGGCTGTCCGGCGAGGTGAAGCTCGACGGGCACGACATCTACGCCGCAGGACTCACCGTTGCCGACGCACGCAAGCAGGTCGGTATGGTGTTCCAGCGGCCGAATCCCTTCCCGGCCATGTCGGTCTACGACAACGTCATCGCCGGACTTCGCTTGACGGGCAAGCGGAGTACGACCGCCGAGCGGGACGCGCTCGTCGAGGAGTCGCTCAACCGGGCTGGGCTGTGGACCGAGGTGCGGGGGCGGCTGCGTCAGCCTGGAGGCGCGCTCTCCGGTGGTCAGCAGCAACGACTGTGCATCGCCAGGTCGTTGGCCGTACGGCCGAGGGTGCTGTTGATGGACGAGCCCTGCTCCGCCCTGGATCCCACGTCCACCCGGCGGATCGAGGACACGATCGAGGAGCTGGCACACGAGGTCACGATCGTCATCGTGACCCACAACATGCAGCAGGCGCAGCGGGTCTCGAAGAACTGCGCATTCTTCCTGGCATCGCAGGAGACCCCTGGCGTCATCGTCGAGTCAGGACTGACCAAGGAGATCTTCGAGTCGCCCAACGACCCGCGTACGGAGGACTACGTGAACGGCCGCTTCGGATGAGCGGCCGCTGACTGCCCACTTGATGCCGGCAAGATGAACGCACGGCGAACATCTCGGCGGCATCGGTGCAAAGCGCTCGGGTGCCCGTCTCTCCCTGACTAGCCTCGGGAACTTGACATGTGCGGGGGGTCCCGTGGATGCGGTCCGGGTCGATGGGGATGGGCATGTTCTGGCGGCGTGGTGCGTGGGCTCGGGCGTTCGCCGTGGTCACGGCGATCACCTCGCTGGTGGGTCTGGCCGTCGGCGGGGGACCGGCGCATGCCGCGACGATCGGCAACGCCACGTTCTCCCCGGCGTCGGGTGACGGCGGCACGGTCATGACCCTGGTGACCTCCGGACCCTGCCTGCACGGCACGAACTTCCAGGTGTTCGTCTCCGGTAGCGGCTTCCCGTCCGCAGGCACCCCGGTCACCGCCAGCACCTCCATCGACGCGCTCGCCGCTGACAGCGGCGGCGGCTACAGCGTTGCTCTGACCGGCTCGATGGACAGCTTCGCCGCCGCGCAGTCACCGGCCGCCACGTTGTCGGGCACCTACACCTTCACCGGCCGGTGCACCGATCCGTCGGGCAGTACCACGCTGGACACGTACGCCGGCGCTGTCGACTTCACGCAGAACGGTGGCGGTTCCGCCACCTACGTCGCGCAGGTGGAGGTGCAGTTCGGCTACTTCACGGCGACGGCCCTGTCCGCTTCTCCCGCAGGGCCGGTCAATGCCGGCGCCTCCGTGACCTTCACCGCGCACGTGGCGAGCTCTCCGGTCGGCGGGGCAATCGGCACCGTGCAGCTCAGGGAAGGGGGGACCGACGTCGGCGGCCCGGCCACCGTGGACAGCGCGGGTAACGCGGTGGTGAGCACCTCGTTCGCGACCGGCGGCGACCACACGGTAACGGCTGCCTTCACGGGCAAGTTCGCCTTCATCACCGACTCGGTATCGCCGCCGCTCGTGCTCACCGTCAACGCGGCGCCCGCGGACCCGACGACGACGGCGCTCTCGATCTCGCCTGTTACGGCAACGACGGCGGACACGGTGACGTTGTCGGCCACTGTGGCGGACACCTCCCACCCGTCGAGCACCCCCCGCGGCACGGTCCAGTTCGCCGACCACGGCACCGCCTTGGGCAGCCTGGTGGCGCTCGACGCATCCGGGGGCGCCACAGTGGGCCGCATGCTGAGCGCGGGAAGCCATCTGCTCACGGCGTCCTTCGTCCCGACCGATCCCGCGGTCTTCGATCCGTCGTCCTCAACCTCGGAGCCCTACGCCGTGACCCAGGCGGCGGGGTCGCAGACGATCGAGACGACGGTAGATCCGGGCGCGCTGACGATCAGCGTCGCCGACACCACGCCGGTCGTGCTCTCCTCGCCGGTGCTCAACGCGGCGGCCACGTTCCTCACCACCACCGGCGTCCTGCATCCGGTGACGGTCACGGACACCCGCGCCGGCAGCCCGGGGTGGGCGGTCAGCGCCCAGGTGAGCGACTTCCGAAATGTGGCCGCACCCGCCGCAACCCCCATCAACGGCTTCGACCTCGGCTGGACGCCCGAGGTCGTCGACCGGAGCCTGGGACAGACGATCGTGGCGGGCGACCACGTGGACCCGGCCGATCCTCCGGTGACGTCCGACCTGCCCGCCGGCGACCCGCGCGGGCTGAAGCTCTCCCGTCTGCTGGCCAGCGCAGCCCCGGGTGACGGCACCGGCACGGCGCACCTCGGGGCGCAGCTGACGCTGAACGTCCCCACGACCGTCGCGGCCGGGACGTACGAGGCGACGCTGACCCTGACTGCCATCTGAGGTCGGTACCCGGGCACTGCGAGCTGACGGATCGGCCCGACACCGTTCATGGGGTGTTCACTCGACGCCGGCCCACCCACCGGGCATCATTGCTCACTGACATCACTGCCCGATGACGTCAGTCGCGGGTGAGGCAGGCAACGCCGGATGTCGGAACCGGATCGTCGACCGGATTTCCGCACCGAGACGCAACGGAGGTCGCCCGATGACCCGCACCGCCGCCAGGCCGGAGCCGGCCTTGGACAGCGCGACGCTGCGGCTGCTGGCTGAGCCGACCAGAGCAGCGATCGTCCGGCTGCTCGCCGTCGAACAGCTGTGCACGTGTCACCTGGTCGACGAGCTCGGTGCATCCCAGACCAACATCTCCAACCACCTTCGGGTGCTGCGCGACGGCGGGATCGTCACTGCGTCGCCGTGCGGGCAGTTCACCTACTACGCCTTGGTACCAGAGGTGATGGCCGCGATGGCCGGCCAGTTCCACCACCTCGCCGCCGCCGCCACCCAGGCCGCACAGGTCCGGCGACCATGCAGCTGAACCCGCGGCTGGGGCGGCGGGCATTCGCCGAGTTTCTGGGCACCATGCTGCTGGTCACCGCCGTCGTGGGCTCCGGCATCGCTGCGGTCCGGCGGTCGCCGGACCAGGTAGGACTGGGGCTGCTGGAGAACAGCCAGATCACCGCAGGCGCGCTGGTCGCCTTGATCCTCGCGTTGCAGCCGGTGTCCGCCGCATTCAACCCGGTCGTCACCCTGGTCGAGCGAGCGCTGGGCGCGGTGACCACCGGTGACGCCGCCGTTCTGATCGGCGCCCAGGTCGCCGGCGGGATCGCCGGGTCGGTGCTGGCGAACCTGATGTTCGGTCTGCACGCCGTTAACATCTCGACGCACCACCGCAGCGGCGGCGGGATCTGGCTCGGCGAGGTGGTCGCCACGTTCGGGCTGCTGCTGGTCATCTTCGGGGTCGCCCGGTCCGGTCGAGGCGGGCAGGTCGCGTACGCCGTCGCCGGCTACATTCTCGCCGCCTACTGGTTCACCTCCTCCACCTCCTTCGCCAACCCCGCGGTCACCGTCGCCCGGATGTTCTCGGACTCCTTCGCCGGCATCGCCCCGGCATCGGTCGCCCTGTTCGTCCTGATGCAGCTGATCGGCGGCCTGCTGGGGTTCGCCGCGATCCGGGTGCTCTACCCGAACGCCGATGACTTGGCGGCGCAGATCGCCGCCGACCCCACGGACAGCGAACCCACCTCGGCGACGCCCGTCGCCGTCTGAAGACTGAGAGGCCGTCCATGTCCCGCAAACCCGCCGTGCTGTTCGTCTGTGTCCACAACGCAGGCCGCTCACAGATGGCCGCGGGGTTCGCCCGCCACCTGGGTGGCGACGCCATCGAGGTCCGCTCCGCCGGGTCTGAGCCAGGGGAGAGGGTCAATCCCGCAGCGGTGGAGGCGATGGCCGAGGTCGGCATCGACATCTCCGACCAGACGCCGAAGCTGCTCACCGTGGAGGCGGTGGAGGCCTCTACCGTGGTCATCACGATGGGCTGCGGCGACGCCTGCCCGGTGTTCCCCGGCACCTCGTACCGCGACTGGCAGCTGGATGACCCGGCGGGCCAGGGGATCGAGGCTGTGCGTCCCATCCGCGACGAGATCCAGACCCGGGTTCAGGCCTTGCTCACCGAGCTGCTCGAGGACGACTCCGCCACCTCAGCCCGGTAGTCGCAGGGTTGCTCAGGCTCTTGTCTGCACGCGGAGCTCAGCCGCCGGCTGCTGGGCTGGTCAGTGCGCCGGCCAAGGCGTTCAACGCGGTGTCCACCACGCGGTAGTAGGCCCACTTGCCGCGTTGCTCGCGGGTCACCAGCCCGGCCGCGAGCAGCTGCTTGAGGTGGTGAGACACCGTCGGCTGGGACAGCTCCAGCGGAGCGGTCAGGTCACACACGCAGGCACCCTCGTCGCCCTGCGCGGCGATCAGCGACACCAGCCGTACCCTGCTGGGGTCGCCGAGGGCCTTGAACACATGGGCAAGTCGCTCCGCTGTGGCGGCTTGGATGACCCCACCGGTGACCGGGGCGCAGCAGGCAGCAAAGTCGTCGACGAGGGGCAGGGTCGCGGTGACGGTCATGAACGTAGTCTGCCACCCGTATTGACATTCGTCGATGGATCAGGCACCGTCCTATCCATCGACGATCGTCAATCAGAAGGGGAAGCCATCATGACCGAGCCCGACGTCCGTGAGCAGGTACGGGCCCGCTACGCCGCGGCGGCGATTGCCGTGACCGCAACCGGCCGCGACGCGCTCGCCGTCGTCGACGCCGATCAGTGTTGCTCGCCGACCGGCACGACCGAGCGCTGTTGCGGCGACGGTGTCGAGGTCGACGCGGCCTTCGGCTCCGCCCTCTACAGTGCGGACGTGCAGGGTGAGCTGCCCGCCGAGGCGGTCGCCGCCAGCCTTGGCTGCGGCAACCCGATGATGGTCGCCGACCTCAAGGCCGGCGAGAAGGTGCTCGACC
>JAWWOL010000058.1:0-12700 GCA_033851695.1 Frankiales bacterium | reverse complement strand
GACGCGCTGCTGCATGCCTATGCGACCACCGGTGAGCTGGAGTCCAGTGACTTGGGGATAAGTCCGTAGCGCAGGTGAAAGGCGGGCAGCCGCCGCAGCCTGAGGTGGTGGTCGGTGCACAGCGCGGCATTGCCGTCGACGTAGACGTGGAAGGTTTCGTGGAGTGGAACTCGTCGGGCCCAGACCCCGCGGCGGTGTTCGACGACGAGGTAGGCGCCAGGCTCTCCCCAGCCACCGGCCCCTGAAGCCATGGCTCGTCCAGCAGGTCGACGCGATGCCCCGTTCCTCTGACCCAGCGCTGGGTGAGCAGGTCGATCCATCGGCTCGGCACGTCATGGATCATGCCAGCCGGGTGCAGCAGTGCTAGTTCCTAAGACTCAACCAGGCATCCGACCGAAGTCGACGGAGGCGGTCGGGACGGTCCCTCCCCGCCTTCCGGGAGCGGTCTGGTAATTCCAGTAGAGATTCGTGTGGGCAATGACCTTGTCGGGTGTCGGCGCGCCCCATTCGGTCTGGTCCTCGGTGGTGTGCGCGTCGCCGACCAACGTCGCGTCGTAGCCGCGGACGATCGCTCCGTGCAGCGTCGAGCGGATGCACTCGTCGGTCTGCGCTCCTGCGACGACCAGCCGGCCCACCCTGCGCTCAGCCAGGACGGCCTCCAGGTCGGTGGCTTCGAAGGAGTCGGCGTACTGCTTGTGGATCAGCGGCTCCGACCGCTCCCGGGTGAGCTCGGGGACGTACTGCCAGCCGTCGCTGTCCCGCGGCATGTTCTGGTCGGAGTGCTGCACCCAGATGACGGGTGCACCGTCGGCTCTTGCCTTGCCGACCAGATCGACGATGTTGGCGATCACGCCGTCACGGTTGTGCGTGTTGGCCACGACGTCCTTCTGGACGTCGATGACGAGCAGCGCGGTGTGCGGGCGGTCGGTCAGCGTCGTCACGGCGCCCTCCTCTGCGAGTGGTTCTGCAGGAGCACCAATGCTAGTGCCGAGGGTCGGCCCCCGGTCACCAGGAGACGGCGACGTACTTCGACTCGAGGTAGTCGAGCATGCCGTCGTGGCCGCCCTCCCTGCCGATGCCGCTCTGCTTGACCCCGCCGAACGGTGCCGCCGGGTCGCTGACCAGCCCGCGGTTGAGGCCGACCATGCCGGACTCGAGGGCCTCGCTCACCCGCAGCCCGCGCGCGAGGTCGCCGGTGTAGACATAGGAAACGAGTCCGAACTCCGTGGCGTTCGCGTACGCGACCGCCTGGGCCTCCGTCTCGAACGTGACGACCGGCGCCACCGGGCCGAAGATCTCCTCGCTGAGGATGGCGTCATCGGGAGCCACGTCGACCAGCACGGTCGGGTCGAAGTACCACCCGGACCGGTCAGGCCGGGAGCCACCCACAAGGGCGGAGGCCCCATTGCCCACGGCCGCGTCGACCAGCTCGCGGACCTTGACCACCGCGTCCTCGTTCACCAGCGGGCCGACCTGCGTGGCCTCCTCCGTACCGGGGCCGACGACCAGGGCACGCATGCGCTCCGCCAGCCGGGTGCTGAACTCCTCGGCGATGCTCGCCTCGACGTAGAACCGGTTCGCCGCCGTGCAGGCCTCACCCGCGTTGCGCATCTTGGCCACCATCGCCCCCTCGAGCGCGGCGTCGAGGTCGGCGTCGGCGAAGACGAGGAAAGGCGCGTTGCCACCCAGCTCCATCGACGTGTTGACCACGTTGTCGGCTGCCTCGGCCAGGAGCACGCGGCCGACCTCGGTCGACCCGGTGAAGGACAGCTTGCGCACCCGCGGGTCGTGCAGCATCGCCCGTACGATCGGTCCGGAACGACGGGACGGCACGACGTTGACGACCCCTGCCGGTACGCCGGCCTCGTCGAGCAGCTGCGCCATGGCGAGGGCGGTCAACGGCGTGTCACTGGCCGGCTTGAGCACCACGGTGCAGCCGGCCGCGAGGGCCGGCCCGATCTTGCGGGTGGCCATCGCCGCCGGGAAGTTCCACGGCGTGACCAGGACGCAGATGCCGACGGGCTGCTGCAGGACGAGGATGCGGTTGGCTCCGGACGGCGCCGTCATCACCGAGCCGGTGGCCCGGACCGCCTCCTCGGAGTACCAGCGGAAGAACTCCGCGGCGTAGGCCACCTCACCGCGGGCGTCGACCAGCGCCTTGCCGTTCTCCCACGCGATCAGCCGGGCGAACTCCTCGGCCCGCGCCGTCATCAGCTCGAACGCCCGGCGCAGGATCTCTGCCCGGCGACGGGGGGCAGTGGCCGCCCAGTCGGCAGCAGCGGCCTCCGCAGCGTCGACCGCAGCCACGCCGTCCTCCACGGACGCGTTGGCGACAGTGGTGATCAGCCCACCGGTGGCCGGGTCGAACACGTCGAAGCGGTCGGTACCGGGTAGCCACTTGCCGCCGATGAACAGCTCGGTACGCAGGTCGGCTGGCAGGGCGACAGGGTCGGACATGGGCGGCGGCCTCTTCCTCGAACGGTCGGGTCAGTACGGGTTGGTGATGACGAGATCCTGGGCCGGGAACAGGGTGAGGATGCGGGGACCGTCGGCGGTCACCACCACCTCCTCCTCGATCCGGGCGGCGGAGAACCCGTCGCTGGCCGGACAGTAGGTCTCGAGTGCGAACACCATGCCGACCTGCAGCTCGATCGGCTCGCGCATGCTGTTGAGCCGGGAGATGATCGGCCGCTCGTGCAGCCCCAGGCCGAGCCCGTGGCCGAACTGCAGGCCGAAGGCGGCCATCTCGTTCTCGAAACCGAACTCCGTGGCGGCCGGCCAGACCGCCGCGACCTCGTCCGTGCCGACCCCGGGCTTGATCGCCTGGATGGAGGCGTCCATCCACTCACGTGCCTTGACGTACGCGTCGCGCTGGCTCGCCGTAGCGCTGCCGACGCTGAAAGTCCTGTAGTAGCAGGTGCGGTAGCCGTTGTAGGCATGAATGATGTCGAAGAACGCCTGGTCGCCCGGACGGATCAACCGATCCGAGAAGTTGTGCGGATGCGGGTTGCACCGCTCGCCCGACACCGCGTTGATCGCCTCGACCTGCTCGGACCCCATCTCGTACAGGCGCTTGTTGGCGAGGGCCACGATGTCGTTCTCGCGGATGCCCGGCTTGAGCGCCTCGACGATGTCCTGGTAGACGCCGTCCACCATTGCGGCGGCCTGCGTCAGCAGCATGATCTCGTCGCTCGACTTGATCTGCCGCGCATCGAGCATCAGCTGTTGTGCGTCGACCACGGTCAGTCCCTGACGCTGCATCTCGAACAGGAACGGCGGCTCGACGATGTCCACCCCCACGGGCAGGTTGGCCACCCCGGCGTCCTCGAGCATGCCCTTGATCTCGCGGACCGCCGACTCCATCAGGCCGGCCGTCGGCGCGATCGCCCCGCGCAGCCCCAGCATGCCGGCCCGGCAGTCGTCCTGCTCGAGCCACGGGGAGTACAGCCGGTGGTGCCGCGCGGCCGACCCGAAGTCCCACAGGGTCGGACCGCCGTCGCGGGTCAGCAGGGCGTACCGCGTCATCTTGTCGCCGAGCGCGCCGCCGATCCAGGTCTGCGTGGTGTAGCGGATGTTGTAGAAGTCGAAGAGCAGGAAGGCGCCGCACTCGCTGGCCTCCAGCGAGGCCTTGGCCCGGGCCAGCCGGTAACGCCGCAGCCGGTCGAAGTCGAGGCGCTGCTCGTAGTCCACACCCATGTGGCCCGGCGCGGGCAGCGGCCTGGCCTGCTCGCTCACCGGCGGTCCCCCCCGCCGAGCCCGTCGTCCACGGGGACCCCTTCGGGCTTGAGCTTGAGGCCCGCGCTCGCTGCCTGCAGGTCGAGCAGGATGGCGAAGTCCTCGTCCACCCTGCCGCTGCTGACGCTGGCCTGGACCAGCTGAGCCGTGATGGCGGCGACCGGCATCGGCACGTCGAGGCTGCGCGCGGCGGCCAGACCGTAGTCGAAGTCCTTGCGCAGCAGGACAGGAGTGAAGGTCGGCGTGTAGTCGAGGTTGACCAGGGCCGGCGACTTGTACCTGGTGAAGACCGAGCCCATCACGCTGTCGTTGATGAACTCGAGGAACGCCGAACGGGCAACGCCGCCGCTCTCGGCCAGGACCACGATCTCGGACAGCGACTGGATCACGACACCGAGGAAGATGTTGTGCGCCAGCTTGACCAGGCGGGCAAGGTCGCCTTCACCCACCCAGGTCACCGAGTGGCCGATCAGTGCCATCAACGGCTCGACCTCGTCGTACGCGTCGCGCGGTCCCGACACCGCGATGGACAGCCGGCCCGCCTTGACCACCTTGGCGTTTCCGCTCACCGGTGCGGCCAGGAACACCGTGCCACGTGCTTCCGCCGCCTCGCGCACGGTGGCAGACGTCGCGGCCGACACCGTGCTCGAGTCCACGAGGTAGCGAGGTGCGGTGCCACCGCTGAACAGCCCGTCGGGGCCGACGGTCACCGCCAGCAGGTCCGCATCCGCCGAGACCATGGTGAACACCACGTCCCGGGCCGAGAGGTCCGCCACGGTCTCCACGACGGTCGCACCCAACGGTACGAGGTCCGCGCACTTCGACGCGGTCCGGTTCCAGACGTGGACGTCCTCCCCTGCCTTCAGGAGACGGGTCGCCATCGCGTGGCCCATCCGCCCCGTACCGATCCAGCCGATCCGGCTGCCCAAGGTGGTCATCGATGCATCCTCTTTCGTCATCAGGATCAGGGAGAGTCGGTCGTCGGTGCCGGGACCTACGTCCCGGCACCGAGGTAGAGGCGGGCCACCTCGGGGTCCTGCAGCAGGCTGGCCCCGGTCGCGACCAAGCGCACCTGGCCCGCCTCCAGCACGGCTCCGAAGTGCGAGGCGGCAAGGCCGGAGCGGGCGTTCTGCTCGACCAGCAGGATGGTGCGACCGGTGGCCGACAGCGAGCGGATGCTGTCGAACACGATCTGCCGCGACTTCGGGTCCAGCCCGATGGACGGCTCGTCGAGGAGGATCAGCGTGGGGTCCAGGATGAGGGTCCTGGCCAGCTCGACCTGTTTCTGCTCACCGCCCGACAGCGACCCGGCATGCTCCTGCGCCCGGGTCCTGCAGATGGGGAACGCCTCCACCGCCTGCGCCAACCGGTCCCGGATCAGCTGCCCGTCCTTGATGAGGTAGCCGCCCATCAGCAGGTTGTCCCAGACGGTCATCTGCGGGAACAGGCTGCGTTCCTGGGTGACGTGCACGATGCCCATCCGCAGCCGTGCCTTCGTCGTCTGCCGGCTGATCTCCTGCCCGTTGAACGTGACCGTGCCGCGTTTGGGGCGCAGCAGCCCGCTCACCGTCTTGAGCACGGTCGACTTGCCGGCCCCGTTCGGTCCGATCAGGCAGGTGATGGTGCCCCGCTCCACCTCCAGGTCGACGCCCTTGAGGATGTCGCCTGCCCCGTAGCCGGCGACCACGCCGGCGAGCTGCAGGATGGCGGGCACGTCAGCCTCCCAGGTAGGCGTCGAGGACGAGTGGGTTGTTCTGCACGTCGGCGGGGCGCCCGGCGAAGATCTGCCGGCCGGCGTCGAGCACGATCACCGGGTCGCACAGCCGCATGACGAAGGTCATGTCGTGCTCGACGATGAGGAACGTGATGCCGCCTGCATGCCGGCTGCGGATGTGCCGCTCCATCGTGTCGATCATCACCGGGTTGACCCCGGCCGTCGGCTCGTCCAGCAGCACCAGCCGCGGGTCGCTCATCAGGACCGCGGCGAACTCGAGCAGCTTGCGCTGGCCGTAGGACAGCTCAGCCGCCATCAGATCGGCCACCGGCGCCAGCCGGAACTCCTCCAGCAGCTCGGCCGCCCGCTTGCGGTCACTGGCGGCGACCCGCCGGGTGAACAGCTGCGACCACCGGTAGCCGGCGGCGATGACGAGGTTCTCCTGGACGCTGAGCTGCGGGAAGACCCTGGCCTGCTGGAAGGTCCGCGAGAGCCCACTGCGGTAGAGCTTCCCGGGATCCTTGCCCAGTACGGGCTTTCCGGCGAAGGAGACCTGGCCGCTGTCCGCCTCGAGGTAACCGGTGATGATGTTGAACAGCGTGGTCTTGCCGGAGCCGTTGGGGCCGATGAGCGCCGTCACGGTGCCCTCGGCGACCTCGAGCGAGCAGCCGTCGACAGCGCGTACGCCACCGAACACCTTGGTGATCCCCTCGACCTCGAGCAGCGCGCTCATGCTCTCCCTCCCCGCTGCAGGGCGACCGATCCGCCAGGCCGTACGGCCGGGGTCGCCGAGCCGGTGCCGTTGGCGGCGTCGACGCGGTGCGCCCTACGACGCATCCGGAGCTTGTCCTGCAGCGTCGGCAGGATGCCGCGGGGCAGCAGCAGCATGATGACCAGGAACACCAGCGCGTAGGCCACCAGGTAGAACTGGCTCGCGCCGAGCTCGTAGGCCAGCGTCTGTTGACCGGCTTCGAGAATCACGGCGCCGAGCACCGGACCCCACAAGGTGGCCCGTCCGCCGAGGAAGGTCATCAGCACCACCGCGATCGTGATGAGCGGGTCGACGGCGAACTGCGGGTAGATGAAGGTCTCGTAGTAGGCCCAGACGCCGCCCACCATCGCCGTGAGGCCGACGCTGACGGAAAAGGCGAGCACCTTGACGCCGGTCACCCGTACGCCGATCCCGCGGGCCTTGTCCTCGTCGGCCCGCACGGCGACCAGGGAAAGCCCGAGCTTGCTGCGCATCACGCCGAACGTGATGAGCATCGCGACGGCCAGCAGGAGGACCAGCACGTAGTAGAAGGGCCACTCGAAGTGCGCCAGAGCGAACGGGGGCACGGGCAGTCCCAGGCCCTGCGCGCCACCGGTGATGCTGTGCAGGTTGAAGGCCAGGGTCTGCACCACGAACAGGAAGGTGATCGTGACGATGGCAAAGACGTCGGCCCTCGTACGCATGGCAATCAGGGCGATCGGCCAGCCGATCAGCGCCGCGATGAGGCCGATCAGCGGGAGGACGAAGAACGGCTCGTAGCCACTGCCGAGGGTCTGTCCCTTGAAGATCAGCGCCATGGTGTAGGCACCGATCCCGAAGAAGGCCGCGTGTCCCAAGGATGGGTAGCCGGCGAACCCGCCGACCAGGTTCCAGCCGCTCGACATCGTCGCGTACATCAGGACGAACACCAGCAGGTTGAGCTGCCAGTGGGCCAGGCCGAGGAAGGGCAGCAGGATCAGGAGCAGGAAGAAGCCGCCGCCCCTGACGACGCTGGCGCGGCTCACAGGGCTCCCCGCCCCACGGTGCCGAACAAGCCCTGCGGACGGATCAGCAGGACCAGCAGCAGGATGACGAAGAACGTCATCTCCGACCAGGCAGGGGAAATGGTCGAGGCGACCACCGCCGAGGACGTGGAGACGATGACCGCGGCGACGACAGCACCGCCGACGCTGCCGAGGCCGCCCAGGACGACGATCGACAGCAGCCGC
The DNA here is from genome assembly GCA_033851695.1 of Frankiales bacterium. GTDB lineage: Bacteria > Actinomycetota > Actinomycetes > JAWWOL01 > JAWWOL01 > JAWWOL01. The sequence continues at coordinate 5,271 of JAWWOL010000058.1, read as the reverse complement.
GAGATCAGGTCGTAGTGGCTGCCGGAGTAGAACGGGTAGAGCAGCCCGTACACCGAGCCGGCCGCGGCCGCCGTGGCCGCCCCGAGCCCGAAACCGAGCGCCGCCACCCGCTCCGACTCGACGCCCAGCAGCCGGGCCGAGTCAGGGTTCTGCACCGTCGCCCGCACGGCCCTGCCGAAGCGGGTCCTGTTGAGCAGCAGGAACAGTAGCCCCAGTGCGACCAATGACAGGACGAAGGCCCACAGCCGCACCTCGGTGACCTGGTAACCGAAGACGGTCCAGCTGGAGTTGGCATAGCTGGTGTTGATGCTGCGGTAGTTGGTCTTCCAGGTCAGGCTCATGATGCCCTCGAGGAGCAGGGCGACCGCGAACGTGACCAGCAGGCTGAGCTCGGACTTCTCGTCGCGGCGCAGCGGACGCAGGAAGAGCAGCTGGACGGCGACCCCGATGGCGAACATCGCCACGGTGGTGATCGGGATGGCCAGGAACGGGTCGATGCCGAACGAGGTGAACAGCTGGTAGGCGAGGTAGGCGCCGAGGATGACCATCGCACCCTGGGCCAGGTTGACAACCTTCATGATCCCGAAGATCAAGGTCTGACCGGAGGCCATCAGCGCGTACACGCCTCCGGTCAGCACACCGAGGATCACACCTTGGATGAGGGCATGCATGCCGGCGTCACCCGCCCCAGCTGGGCTTGGGGTAGGCCGGCTTGGCCTGGGCGATGGCCGGCGGGTAGACCGGGAGCAGCTTGCCGCCCTGCCACTGCACGAGGTGGAAAGCGCCCTGCGGCTGGCCGATCTTGTCCCAGCTGAGGTCGCCGAGCAGGGTTGGCCAGCTGCCCTGGTGCAGGGTCGAGATGATGGTGGCGTTGTCGAGCTTGCCGGTCTTTGCGGCGACCTCCTCCAGCAGCTGGCCGCAGGCATAGGCCTCGGCACTGCTGTTGTCGATCGTGTCCGCCGTGCCGCCGTGGGCCTTGATGTACGCGGCGGTGAACTCGGCGCTGCCCGTCGCGGTGGATCCGGGGAACCAGTCACCGGCGGACATGATGTCGGTGGTGTTGGCTGCCCCCACCTTGCTCGGGAACTCCAGCGGGGAGTTGGCGCCGTTGGACATGAACATGAACTTGGGGCTGAACTTCAGCTGCACCAGGCTCTTCACCTGCCCGTACGCATCCTCGCTCTGCGTCCCGCTGACCAGCACGTCGGGCTTGGCGGCCGCGACCTTGGCCATGATCGGGGAGAAGTCCTGGGTCTCAGCGGGATAGACCTGCTTGTAGACGGTCTTGATCCCGGCTGCCTCGAACCGGGCCCGGATGCTCTCCGCGATCGGTGCCGAGAAGGGATCGTCGAGCTCCGCGTACGCGGCGGTCTTGGGCCGGTCGGCGGCCGGCAGCGACAGGATCCAGTCGGCGAACACATCTCCCGACTTCACGACCGGCGCCGGCTGGACGAAGAACATGTTGTCGAGCTTCTGAGCGAACACCGTGGGACCGCCGCCCGCCGACTCCAGGAACGCGTAGCCGTAGCGCTTGGCGACCTCGGAGGCTGGCACCGTGAGCAGGCTGGAGAAGGGCCCGAAGACGAGATCGACCTTGTCCTTGTTGATGAGGTTCTGGTAGTTGGTCACGACCTGGGTGGGGCTCGACGTGTCGTCGACGATCTTGAGCTCCACCTTGCGGCCGAGCAGGCCACCCTTGGCGTTGACCATGTCCGCCCAGAGCTGGTAGCCGGCCCTCACCGCCTTGCCCGGGTCGGCGAAGTCGCCGGTGAGAGAGACCGAGGCGCCGATCACGAGCGGCTTTCCGGTGAACCCGGCCGCCTTGGAGGTCGCCCCGGCAGCGCCTGTCGACGTACCGGCTGAGCCCGTGGCCGCCGAGCTGGCGGCAGACGTCCCACCCGAGGCGGGAGTCGACGAGCTGGACGAGCAGGCGGTGAGTCCCAGCACCGAGATCACCGCCGCTAAAGCCGCGGAAGTGCCTCTGGACCGCAATCGATTGCTACCAGACATGTCACGTTCCTCCGAGAGGACGACGGTGGCGGTTCCCTAGCCAGCTGGAGCCAGCGGCAGGGCGGATCTGTGCGTGCACAAACGATTGCAGCCAACTTGCGCTGCCCCAGCCCCGATGTCAAGGGCTCGTTACCGAGATGTTGCAGACAGAGGGCGAAAGAATGGCCCGGACACTTCGTCAGTGCAACCGATTGTGGTCACCGGGAGTCGGCATAGCCGTTAGGATGCCGACATGGAACGGGTCAAGCTGATCGACGTGGCACGAGCGGCCGGTGTGCACCCCGGCACCGCCAGCCGCGCGCTCAGCCCAGAAGCCGGCAGCCTGGTCAGTGCTGAGACCGCCCGTCGCGTGGTGCGGGCCGCCGAGCGGCTCGGCTACGTCCCCAACACGGTGGCCCGAGGTCTGCGCACTGCCCGGTCCTTCCTGATCGGCATGGTGGTCCCTGACGTCACCAACCCGCTGTTCCCGCCGATGGTCCGCGGCGCCGAGCAGGTGCTCAGCCGCGCAGGCTTCACCCTGGTGCTCACCGACACCGACAACGACGCCGAGACAGAGCGGCGGCAGGTCGAGCAGCTCAGGGCCCGTGGGACGGACGGCTTCCTCATCGCGACCGCTCGGTGGGAGGACGCGCTGGTCCAGCAGCTCGCCGACGCCGGCGTCCCCGCGGTGCTGGTCAACCGCAACTCCTCCCCGCACCGGTTGCCCTACGTCGGCGGTGACGAGCGGACAGGTGTCGCCGAGGCGGTTGAGCACCTCGTCACTCTGGGGCACCGGTCGATCGTGCACCTGGCCGGCCCGCAGGACACGTCCACCGGCCGCGAACGCGCCTCCGCCTTCCGGCACGCTCTACGCCAGCACGGACTTCCCGTCGGGCGTGGTCAGGTCCGCACCTGCGCGGCCTACAGCGAGCAGGCCGGCCTGGATGCCTGCACCCGGCTGCTGTCGTCGTCGGTCGAGTTCACGGCGATCCTCGCCGGCAACGACCTCATCGCCCTCGGCGCGCTGACAGCCCTCGCCGGCGCGGGGCGGCGCTGCCCCGACGACGTGTCAGTGGTCGGCTTCAACGACCTCCCCCTGGTCGACAAGCTGACCCCAGCGCTGACCACCGTCACCCTGCCACTGCACGAGATGGGCGCCCTGTCCGCCCAGATCCTGCTGGGGGCGATCGACGAGCCCGGCCGGACGGGCCCGGTGGCGCAGTCCCTGCTCGGCATCAAGCTCGCCGTACGCGGCAGCACCGGCCCGGCCAGACCCTGAGGCGCCAGCCGGTGGCTGGCTCGCCCGGTTCGCGGCGAACATGATGTGCTCGTGGCCCCTCTCCGTGTTCGGGTGCTCGGCGGCCTCGCGGTCGAAGGGATCGAGCAGCCGTCACTCGGCTCGCGCAAGCAGCGGCGGTTGCTGGCCCGGCTGGCCGTCGCCGGTGGTGCGGTCGTCTCCCATGACGAGCTGACCGAGGATCTCTGGGGTGAGACGCAGCCGGCCCACCCGCGCGACCAGCTGGCCGTCTTGGTCAGCCGGCTTCGCGCTGTCCTGACCGGCGGGGTGGTCCGTCGTGGGTCCGGCTACGCCCTGGTGCTCGACTGGAGCGACCTCGATGCCCTGGCCGATCGCCGGCGCGAGGCAGAGCGCCGAGCCGCCGAGCTGCAGTGGGCCGCGGCCGCCGAGGCGGCACGCTCCGCGCTCGCCGTGCTGCGCGGTCCCGTCCTGCCCGAGCTGGCCGAAGCCTCCTGGGTGACACCCGTGCAGGAGAGCGTCGACCGAAGCGCCGCTCAGGTGCGACTCGTGCTGGCCAGGGCCGAGCTGGCCGTGGGCAACCCCCGGCTGGCCGCGGACGTGGCCCTCGAGGCCCTCGCCGCCTCGCCGTACGACGAGGTCGCGCTGCGCCTGCACCTCGACGCGTGTCTCGCCGCGCACAGCCCGGCGCTCGGGATCGCGACCTACGCCACGGCGCGGCAGCGTCTGGCGGAAGAGCTGGGCGTCGACCCGGCGCCCGAGACGACCGCCGCGTACGAGCGGTTGCTGCAGGCGACCGGCCCGCAGGGCCCTACGGGGCTGGTCGGCAGGGCGCCCCCCGGGCGGGCTCGCGAGCTGGCCATTGCGTCGAAGGCCATCGACTCGGCCGCGCGGGGGTCCGCCCGTCTGATCGTGTTCACCGGCGAGCTGGGCATCGGCAAGACCCGGGTGCTGCAGTCCGTTGCCGAGATCACCCGGCACCTGGTCGTGTGGGCTCGGTGCGACGAGCTCGGCCGGGTCCTGCCGCTGCAACCCGTGCTCGACGCACTGGCCGAGGTGCTCCGCGTTCGCACACCCGCCGAGATCGGCGAGCTGCTGGCCGACGACGCCGGCCTGCTGGGCCCGCTGCTCGGCCCGAGCCTGCCGATCCGGGACGCCGTGCTTCCCGACGGCGGCACCGGGCAGGTGCTGCTGCAGGCCGCGGTCGTCCGGCTGCTCGACCGCCTGGCCGGCGAAGGTGCGGTGGTGCTCCTCGTGGACGACGCCCACCTGGCGGACCCGGCCACGATCGCCCTCCTGGCCGGTCTGCCGCGACGCGCCACCCGGGTCGCCGCGCTGCTGGCCGCACGCGCGGGTGAAGGGCCGGCGTGGCCGGGCGGCACCGTCGTCGAGCTGGGCCCGCTCGATCTCGAGGCCGTCGCCGAGCTGGTGGGACCCGAGCGGGCCCCGGTGCTGCACGCCCGCAGCGGCGGGCATCCGCTGCTGCTCCACGAGCTCGCGGCCCATGCCGAGGACTCCTTGCCGCAAGGGCTCCGTGCGGCCTTCGCGGCCGCCGCGGACTCGGCCGGTCGCGCCGGGATGACGCTGCGGGCAGCCAGCGTCGTGGGACCCGACCTCGACTTGGACGTGCTCGCGGAGGTGCTGCAGCAGCCGGCCGCGGAGCTGCTCGACCACCTCGAGGAGGGCGTCCGCCGGCGGCTGCTCGTCGAGCACACCAGCGGATTCGCCTTTCGACACTCCCTCGTACGGGAGGCGCTGGCAGCCGACGTCGGGCCGACCCGGCAGGCGTTCCTGCACCGGGAGACGGCGCGGGCGCTCCACGCCCGCGGCGGAGCGGACCCGCTCGTCCTCGCCCACCACGCCCGAGCCGGCGGAGCGGCGGAGCTCGCCGCGGACGCGTTCGCCGGGGCAGCCCAGATCGCGGCAGACCGGCATGCCCACGAATCGGCACTGCGGTGGTCCGAGGAGGCGCTGGCCAGCACGCCCGGGCACCCGGGCGCCGCGCTGCTGCGGGCCCGGGCCCTGCT
>JAWWOL010000512.1:0-5302 GCA_033851695.1 Frankiales bacterium | reverse complement strand
TAGGTCGCGCAGCCGCCGACGATGACCGGCACGTCGAGCTCGTAGATGAACTGCTTGAGGTTGAGCGGCGCCGCCTGCGACGACACGTGCTCGGCGGAGACCACGGTGCCGCGGATGACGAACAGGTCGACACCGGCGCGCAGCACGGCCTTGTGCAGCTCGGCGGTCCGCTGGGGGGAGAGCGCCGCCGCGGTGGTGACGCCGGCGTCGCGGATCTGGGCGATCCGCTCGACGATCAGCTCCTCGCGGATCGGCTCGGCGTAGAGCTGTTGCAGCCGACTCGTCGACTCCTCGGGGTCGAGCCCGGCGATCTCCTCGAGCAACGGCTCCGGGTCGTCGTAGCGGGTCCAGAGTCCCTCGAGGTCGAGCACCCCCAGCCCACCGAGCCGGCCGATCGCGATCGCGGTCTCCGGCGAGACCACGCTGTCCATCGGGGCCACCACCAGGGGCACCTCGAACCGGTAGGCGTCGATCTGCCAGGCGACCGACACGTCCTCGGGGTCACGCGTGCGGCGGCTGGGAACCACGGCGATGTCGTCGAACCCGTAGCCCCGCCGCGCCGTCTTGCCTCGTCCGATCTCGACGTCGGCCACTGATGGTCGTCCTGTTCCCGGCGTCAGTTGCCGTGGTAGTTCGGAGCCTCGGTCGTCATCTGGATGTCGTGCGGGTGGCTCTCCTTGAGCCCCGCGGCGGTGATCCGTACGAACGAGGCCTGCTGCAGGTCGCCGATCGTGCGGGCGCCGCAGTAGAACATCGCCTGGCGCAGGCCTCCCACGAGCTGGTGGGCCACGGCCGACAGTGGGCCACGGAACGGGACCTGGCCCTCGACCCCCTCGGGGACGAACTTGTCCTCGGTCTGGACGTCCTGCTGGAAGTAGCGGTCCTTTGAATAAGAGTTGCCGTAGGAGCTTCCGCTGGATCTGGACTTGATCGCGCCGAGCGAGCCCATGCCGCGGTAGGACTTGAACTGCTTGCCGTTGACGAAGATCAACTCGCCGGGGCTCTCCTCGCAACCGGCCAGCAGCGAGCCGAGCATCACGCTGTCGGCGCCGGCGGCGATCGCCTTGGCCACATCGCCGGAATACTGCATGCCGCCGTCTCCGATCAGCGGTACGCCCGCCGGACGGGCAGCCAGCGAGCAGTCGTAGATCGCGGAGATCTGCGGCACGCCGACGCCGGCGACGACCCGGGTGGTGCAGATCGAGCCCGGCCCGACGCCGACCTTGATCGCGTCGGCACCGGCGTCGATCAGGGCCTGAGCGCCGGCACGCGTCGCGACGTTGCCGCCGATGATCTCGACCCGGGCATCGGCCTTGAGCTTGGCGACCATGTCGAAGACGCCGCGGTGGTGGCCGTGGGCGGTGTCGACCACGATGAAGTCGGCGCCGGCGTCGATGAGCAGCTGCGCCCGCTCGTACGCGCCGTCGACGCCGACCGCGGCCCCGACCACGAGCCGGCCGTTGGCGTCCTTGGTCGCGAGGGGGTATTGCGTCGACTTGGTGAAGTCCTTGACCGTGATCAGCCCGCGCAGCCGGCCGGTGCCGTCGACCAGCGGCAGCTTCTCGACCTTGTGCCGCATCAGCAGCGCCATGGCGTCGTCCCGGCTGATGCCCTCCGAGGCGGTCACGAGCGGCATCGGGGTCATCACCTCGCGTACGCGCCGGCTGAAGTCGGTCTCGAACCGGATGTCGCGGTTGGTCACGATGCCGATGAGCACGCCCTGGCCGTCGACGACGGGCAGCCCGGAGATCCGGTAGCGCCCCATCAGCACGTTGGCGTCGCTGATCGTCGTCTCGGCGGTGCAGGTGACCGGCTGGGTCACCATGCCGGCCTCGGAGCGCTTGACGATGTCGACCTGCTCGGCCTGGTCCTCGGGCGACAGGTTGCGGTGCAGCACGCCGACCCCGCCCTGGCGGGCCATGGCGATCGCCATCCGCGACTCGGTCACCGTGTCCATGGCGGAGGACACCAGCGGCGTGTGCAGCGTGATGTTGCGGGTCAGCCGGGTGGACGTCTCGACGTCGCTGGGCAGCTGGTCGGACACGGCCGGCTGGAGCAGGACGTCGTCGAAGGTCAGGCCGAGCGGCGCGAACTTCGCGGGCAGCTCGGCGACCGGGCCAGGCTCGTCGCGGTACATAGGTGTCCCGTCGTAGATCATGCGGCCCGCCGATCACGCCGTCGGCGAGCCAGGCCTCCAGCGTAACGACCCGGCGGCCCGGTGGGCATGCGCCGGGAGGCGTTCTCCGCAGGCTGAGACGGAATACCCCGCCGGCGCGCGAGCCGGGCGTACGGTGACCAGATGTACGAAGACCAGCCGATCGACCCCTTCCACGGGGACCCGCTCGACCCGGCCTCCGCCCTCGGTGACGAGGAGGACGCCCTCGAGCCGCTCTCGCCCGCCGAGCGCGAGGACGTGCTGGCCGACCTCGAGGACCTCGAGGTGTTCCAGGCCCTGCTCGAGACCCGCGGCGTGCGTGGCCTGGTCGTGGACTGCGACGACTGCGACGAGCCGCACTACTTCTCCTGGGCGCTGCTGCGCGGCAACCTGCGCCACCTGCTCGACATGGGCCAGACCCGCGTCCACGAGCCCGCCTTCAGCCCCGACCCGAGTGAGTACGTGAGCTGGGACTACGCCCGCGGGTTCGCCGACGGTGTCCTCGACGCCGGTGGCGAGTCCGACGACGTGGGCACCGACCCCGCCTGAGGCCCCGCCCGGCTAGCCTGCTGAGGTGGCTGCTGCCGGTTCCCGCGTACTCGTCGTCGAGGACGACGCCAACCTGGGAGCCGGGCTGGTCGGACTGCTGGCCGGAGCCGGGTACGAGGTGCGCTGGGCCAAGAACGCCACCGAGTGCCGGCTGCTGCTGGACGCCGCGGGGTGCGACCTGATGCTGCTCGACCTCGGCCTGCCGGACGGGGACGGCCTCGAGCTGTGCGGTGAGGTGCGGCTGCGCTACCAGGACTGCGTCGTGGTCGTGGTCACCGCCCGTACCGACGAGGCAGACGCTGTGCAGGCCCTCGACAGCGGCGCTGACGACGTCGTCCTCAAGCCGTTCCGGCCGGCCGAGCTGCTGGCCCGGTTGGCCGCACACCTCCGCCGCCGCGAGCTGACCGGTCCCGAGGAGCTGCGCTCGGGGTCCCTCCGCCTGGACCTGCGCGCCCGCCGGGCCTGGCTGGCGGACCTCGAGCTCGAGCTGCGACCCAAGGAGCTCGACCTGCTGGCAGCGCTGGTCACGGCTGCAGGCGAGGCGATCCGGCGCGAGCAGCTGATGGACGACGTCTGGGACACCAACTGGCACGCGTCGACCAAGACGCTGGACGTGCACGTGGCCAACCTCCGCCGCAAGCTGGCCGACGGCGGCGACCGGTGGGACCGGATCGTCACCCTGCGCGGCTACGGCTACCGGTTCGACGTGGGCTGAGCAGGGGCGGGGTCGGGCGCGCGAGGCAGCAGGACGGCAACCCTCGGGTGCGGAGCCCGCCGGCGGACGAACAGGGAGCCACCGGCTCGTTCGACGATGCTGGTAGCCAGCCGCAGGCCGGTTCCGGGTGGTTGCCCCGCCGGGAAGCCGGGGCCAAGGTCGGCGACCTCGACGATCACGGTTTCCCCGTGCGGCTCGACCGTCACCGTGATCTCGCCCGCGCCGTGCCGAGACGCGTTGTCCAGGAGCACGTCAAGCACCTGCCGCAACGCTTCCGTCGAGACCGACACGTCGCCGACGTCGCCGTCGGTACGCAGCACGACCGTACGGTCAGCACGTCGCCAGCGTCGCACCGACTCGGCCGCCACCTCTTGCGCACTGCACCGACCCGTGCCGGAGACCGCCCGCAGCGCGAGCAGGTCGGCGATCGTCGTCTCCAGGTGCCGCGCGGACGCGAGAGCGGCCGGGATGTCCGCCGGACTCTGGTCGAGGTGGAGCAGGACGCCGGACAGCGGGGTACGCAGCTGGTGCGAGGCGTGCCGGACGAAGTCCCGCTCGTGCCGCACGAGTTCGTCGATGGCCGCGGCGCTGTCCCGCAGCGCGTCCCCCGCCGCGTCCGCCTCGGCGATGCCCCAGTGCGGAAGGCCGAGCTCGTAGCGCCCGGCACCCAGCTCGTGGGCCGCGGCCGTGATCTGCTCGAACGGTGCGGAGATCCGCCGGGCCGCCGCCCTGGCGAGAGCGGCCGCGATGGCGACGACTGTTGCGGCGAGCAGGGCCAGCAACGCCCACGCACGGTAGACCCGCGCGTGGAGGGTCGACAGCGGGAGCGCTGCCCGTACGCTGCCGGCAACGGCGGTGTCGGAATGGACCGGCAGCACCACACTGAGGGCGCCGGCATCCTGCCCGTCGTGCTCGCGGCCGTCGGTCACCCGGGCGGCCAGGGTCGAGTGAGCCGGGCCCACGCCCGCGACCAGCGTCCCGCTCCGGTCGTACACGCCGATGCGGGTGCTCCCGGTCCCCTTGGGGACGACCAGGCCCGTACCCGTCTCGATGGTGTTGTCCGGGACCGCTGCCACAGCCCGGGTCGCGTCACGCTGCAGCCCGGCCAGCGCGGTGCTCCCGATCAGCCGGTCGACGACCACTGCCAGCGGCACGCCGAACCGGAGCACGGCGACAACGACGATTAGCCCGATGGCCCGACGGACCCTGGCCCGCAACGTCAGCGGCCGACCGTTCGCCATGCCCGAGACTCTAGGCCCCGCTGGGCCAACGCCGCGTTTACCTGACGTTGGCTCTGCGCTGTCCGGCGGCTTCGTAGCGTCCGGCACATGAAGAAAATCCTCATCGGCCTCACGGCTGTCGCCGTCACCGGGTGCACTGCCGGCTCGACGGTGTCCACCTCCGCGACCTCACCCACGGGCAGCATCGCGTCCGTCCCTGCTCCGCCGGTCGCCTCGGCGCCGACCGCGAGCGGTGCGGTCTCCCCTGCGGCAAGCGCCACCGCCGGTGGTACGAGCACGGGGCAGCCGACCAAGGGCGCCCCCACCGCGGCGCAGACCGCTGTCCCGGCGGAGCAGAACCCGCCCGGCGACATCCCCGACAACCTGGCGTTCGTGGCGTACGGCAACTCCGCCGGCCACTACCTGTTCCACCATCCGGAGGGCTGGGCGCAGACCACGAACGGCAGCTCCGTGACCTTCACCGACAAGCTCAACGGGGTCCTCGTGACGGTCGCCAGCGACACCAGCGCACCGACGGCAGCGGTTGCCAAGCAGCGCGACGTCCCCCAGCTCACCAAGACCCAGCCGGCCTTCGAGCTGCGCAGCGTCCAAGCCGTGACCGAACCAGGCGGCACCGGCGTCAAGATCGTCTACCGGCGCAAC
>JAWWOL010000509.1:0-5767 GCA_033851695.1 Frankiales bacterium | reverse complement strand
CGCTACGACCTCTCCGAGGACGCGTCGACCGAGACCGCCATGATCTTCGGCGAGCTCTACCGCAACGCCGGGGAGTGGAAGTTCCGCGCCGTCGGCCAGGGCTACGCGACCGGCCTGCGCGGGATCGCGCTGGACTTCGGCGTCAACGTCGGCTAACAACGGTCGGCTAACAACGTCGGCTGACAAGGTTCGCCTGCCGGGCAACCGCCTGGCTTTCTGGTCCTGACTCAGGGGGAACTCTTGCTGCGCACCTTCCGGTACGCGCTGCCGGTCACGATCGCCGTTCTCGTGCTGGCCGGCATCATCGGCGGCCCGCGTGACGCTGCGCTCGTCGGCATCCTCGCCATCCTCGAGATCTCCCTGAGCTTCGACAACGCGGTCATCAACGCCACCGTGCTGGAGCGGATGAGCGAGAAGTGGCAACGGATCTTCCTGACCGTCGGCATCGTCATCGCCGTCTTCGGCATGCGGCTGGTCTTCCCGCTGGCCGTCGTCGGGATCGCCGGCCACATCTCGCCGGTCAAGGTGATCCAGCTGGCCCTCGACCACCCGGACCAGTACGCCACCAAGCTGACCGCAGCGCACCCGGCGATCGCGGCCTTCGGGGCGATGTTCCTGTTCATGATCTTCGCCGACTTCGTCTTCGAGTCGCGCGACATCGTGTGGCTGCGGCCGGTCGAGAACGCGCTGGCCCGGGTCGGAAAGCTCGACAACGTCTCGGTGATCATCGCGTTGTTCGCCCTGATCACCGTCGCCGAGACCTCAGCCCACGCGCACGCCGTGCAGGTGCTGGTCTCCGGTGCTGCCGGTCTCGGGACCTACCTGCTGGTCAACTCCCTCGCCGAGTTCACCGAGGCGGAGGGCGCAGAGGACGACGAGGACGAGCAGCGAGCCGGCATCCACGGCGACGCTGAGGCTGCGAGCGCGGCTGATCCTCTGGCCGCCAAGGTGCCGGCTCGGATGCTGGCCAAGCCCGGGCTTTTCCTCTTTCTCTACCTCGAGGTCCTCGACGCGTCGTTCAGCTTCGACGGCGTCGTGGGCGCGTTCGCCGTCACTGACCGGCTGTTCATCATCGCCGCCGGACTGGGCGTCGGTGCGATGTACATCCGGTCCCTGACCGTCTACCTCGTCCGCCGCGGCACCCTGGCGGAGTACGTCTATCTCGAGCACGGGGCGCACTACGCGATCGGCGCGCTGGCAGTGCTGCTGACCGTGTCGATCACCGTCCAGGTGCCCGACATCATCACCGGTCTGGTCGGAGTCGGCTTCATCGGAGCAGCGTTGGCGTCCTCGGTCGCCGCCAACCGCCGGCGCGACGCGCTGCTGCCGCCTAGCGCTTCGGAGGCAGCAGACCCTGGCGCACGGCCTGCGGGAGCCAGCCGGGGTACTCCTCCATCATGAGCTCGAAGATCTCGGTGTCGCTGATCTGCGCCGGGTCCTCGACGCTGAAGAAGTTCGCGTTGTCGATCAGCCGCCCCGGCATGTCGTCGAGCTCCTCGAGGAACCGGAACTCGCTCGCCTTTCCATAGGCACCGCGACGCCGTCCGGCCGCCTTGTTCGACAGCCCGATCGCCATGAACTGCCAGAACAGCGGCTCATAGCTCGAGGACTGGATCTGGTCCCGGGTGTGCCCCTCGTCGTTGGTCTGCCCGTCGGTCACGAACATGACGTAGACCGGCAGCTCCTGCTGCAGCGGCGAGAAGCGCAGGCCGGATTCGCCGAAGTAGTGCTGGCGGACCAGCCGCATCGCCTCGCTGTAGTAGGTCGCTCCCTCGAGCCGGTGCTGCTTGAGCATCTGGTCGACGTAGCCGTTGATGTTGGCCAGGCTGACCGTCCCGGCCACGTGCCCTTCGTAGCCGAACAGGAAGACGTCCACCTCGCCGTCGTCGTCGAAGCGCAGGCCGAGGGCCAGGACCCGTTCCACCAGGGTCTGCATCCGGCCGGACTTGTAGTGGCCGTTCATCGAGGCGGAGATGTCGAGGCACAGTGCCACCCGGGCGGTGTGCTCGCCGAGGCCCTTCTTGCCCAGGCTGACCGCTGCGTGCTTGATGAGGTTGACCAGTTGGGGGGCCGTCTCCGCCGCCCGCTTCTCGAGGCTGATCTGTTGCTGCTTCTTGAGGCTGATCCCGGGGGTGGCCGCCGCCGGTGCGGGCGCCGGGGGAGGAGTGAAGGCGGCCGGTGGCTGGGGCTGGAATCCTTGCAGCGGCGGGACGCCCTGGGTCGGTGCGGGGGGCGACGCCGGGACCGGTGCCTTGGCGGGGGCAGCGGCAGGGGCGTCGTCAACGCTGATGCCGAAATCCCGGGCGATGCCGGCCAAGCCGTCCGCGTAGCCCTGCCCGACGGCCCGGAACTTCCACTGCCCGTTGCGCAGGTAGAGCTCACCGAACAGGAACGCGGTCTCGGTCGAGGCGTCGGTGATGTCGAAGCGGGCGATCTGGGCGTCGGTGTCGCCGTCGAACAGCGCCAGGTGCAGGCCGCCGATCGCGCCGAACGTGGCGCCGTCGACGCTGGCTGCCAGCACGATCCGTTCGATCGCTGCGGGGACGGCACGGAGCGAGACGTCTACCCCGTCGTAGAACCCGGTCGCGTCCTGCGCCTTGCCTCGGTGGCTGACCGAGCCGTCCGGGCTGGCCGGCTGGTTGTAGAAGACGAAGTCGTCGTCGTTGCGCACCTTGCCGCCGCCGGTGAGCAGCAGCGCGGAGGCGTCCACGTCCGCAGGCGTCGACCAGCCCAGCACCACCCGTACGTTGCTGGCCGTGACCGGGGTGTTCGAGCCTTTGGCCATAGGGGAGATCGTCATAGGGTCATCGTGTCAGATGATGCGGGCCAGATTCACCCGGAGGAACCGAACATGAGCCTCGATCTCGACCTGGTCGGCAACGCGATGCAGATGGCGGTCTGCCGGCTGCAGCCGGGTCAGACGGTCTACTGCGAGGCTGGCAAGTTCCTCTTCTCCACGGCCGGCCTCACGGCGGTGACCCGGCTGTCCAAGCCTTCGGCCGCCGGTCAGTCCGGCCAGGGCAGCATGCTGCAGGGACTGATGCGGACCGCGATGGACGCCGGCAAGCGGATGCTCGCGGGCGAGAGCCTCGCGTTCCAGTACTTCACGAACAACGGCCGCGACGCGGAGGTCCTCGCGTTCGCCGGCGTGCTGCCGGGTGAGCTGCGGGCGCTCGAGCTCCACGGCACCCGGGGCTGGTTCGCCGAGAAGGATGCGTTCGTGGCGGCGGAGTCGACCGTTGATTTCGACATCGCGTTCTCCGGCCTGCGCCAGGGCTTCGCCGGCGGGGAGGGCTTCATCCTGGAGAAGTTCACCGGGTCCGGCACCGTGCTCATCGGCGGGGCCGGCAACTTCATCGACCTCAACCTCGACGACTTCGGCGGCATGCTCAAGGTCGACACCGGCTGCATCGTGGCCTTCGAGGAGGGCGTGCGCTACGACATCACCCGCGTCGGTGGCCTCAACCTGCAGGGCCTGACCAGCATGGCCTTCGGCCACGAGGGACTCAACCTCGCCACCCTGTCCGGCAGTGGCAAGGTCATCCTGCAGTCCATGACGCTCGAGGGTCTGTCGACGGCGCTGCGAAAGTCGATGATGCGCGGCGGTGGTGACAACGGTCGTACGGGACTCGGCGCCGTCGGCAACCTCTTCGGCGGCCAGGACTAGAACCGCAGCCCCAACCACACACCGACAAACCTGCGTCACCCGATGTGTCTGGCCCTGCTGGGTTCAGAACGGCGGGGGCCCGGGGTCGGTGATCTTGCTGGGTGTGGGTGGTGGTCCGGGCCTGCCCGCCCAGCGTGCCGGGCGGGTCATCGCCGTCGCACGGCACGCCGAGGCCCGTCCGGGGCAGAGAACCGGACGGCCCCCCGCGGTGGAGCCGCGAGGGGCCGTACGGGCAGAGCGGTGGAGCTGTTACGGGAAGCTGACCAGCGTCTTCGGGGTGACGCCGTCGGTCGGGGTGACCGCGCCGCCCGTGTTGTTGACGATGTTGTCGATGAAGCCGGCGGCCAACGAGATGGTGAGGATGTCGTGCAGCTTGACGCCCGGGGTCACCGGGACCTCGAAGCCGCTCGCCGAGTGCAGGGTCGGGTCGACGTTGGTGAAGATGTAGCTGCCGAGCCCCCAGCCCTCGAACGTCTTCACGTTGTTGGAGACGTGGATCGCCGCGTAGCCGTTGACGCCGTTGTGCTGCCACGCCGCCTGGTTGGGGGCGTCGTACGGCATCTCGTTCTGGAAGAACGCGACCTTGCCGCCCTGGCCGTTCCAGGTCACCTCGTACTTCTGGAAGTGCTCGACGAACAGGCCGGTCGCGGTGACGTTGTCGCCATTGACGATCACGCCCTGGTTGGCCGTGTTGACCGTCCAGCCGACCGTGCCCGGCTGGCCGTGGTCGGCACGCCAGGCCCAGATGTCGTCCAGCAGCACGTTGTCGCTGTTGACCGTCAGGGCCGTCTCGGTCTTGCCGGCGATGTCGCCGCCGACCCGGAAGAACACGTCTGACAGGGTCGTCGGGTCAGCCGCGCTGCTGAGCTTGGCCCGCAGGCTCGCCGGCAACAGCGGGGTGAGCGGGGAGCCGATCTCGACCAGGTTGGCCGACTTGACCGGGCCGGCGTCGATGAGCAGACCGGCGAGCTTGACACCGGGCACGCTGCCCACCTTGATCACGGAGTTGCCGCTCGTGGGGATGAGGCTGGCGAAGCCGAGACCCAGCAGCACGGTGTCCGGGCGGTAGACCTGCAGCGCCTGGTCGAGGTGGTAGATGCCGGGCGTGAAGAGCAGGTTCTGACCGAGCAACAGCGCCGCGTTGAGCTTCCACGCCGGGTCGGAAGGCTTGGCCACGTAGAACTTCTTGATCGGGATCGAGGTCCCGGCGGTCGGGCCGGCCGACCAGGAGGTGTCCACGGCGCCGTTGCGGACCGAGGGCACGAAGACGGCCTGGTTCCCGCTGCCGTCGTCGGTCAGGAAGGGCCGCTCACGGCTGGTCAGGTCGGTGGGCAGGGTGGTGTAGACCTTGCTCGCGTCGAACGGGCTGGCGAAGTTCTGGGCGGGGGCTCCGACCGTACCGGCGAAGACCTGGTTCCAGACGCCGTTGGACCAGCCGCCGATGTTGCTGTCCTTGACCAGGAACTGCTGCTGCGACCCGTTGATGACGAAGCCGGTCTTGGAGTCGGAGATGAACCCGCCGCTCGCGTACTGCGGGCCCGCGGTGCAGTAGTCCATCAGGGTCAGGTTGCCGCCGGTGATGTTGACGCGGCGCATCGGAGCTGCCTGGGACACCGCCCAGAAATCGGCGGAGGCGCGGCAGCCGGACAGGCCTGAGACATTGATCGTCAGGTTGGAGACCGAGCGCCAGAAGTTGTCCAGCGCGATGCAGTTGTCCGGCGTGATGCACCGGTTGTAGACGTCGACGTGGCCGTTGATCGTCACGTCGGTCGGGGAAGCGCCGAGACCGGCGACCTCCGTGTAGTAGCCGACCTGGAAGTCCAACGGTGCTGCCGCGGTCCCGTACGTGCCGGGCTCGAACAGCAGCGAGTAGCGCTGCGTGCCCATCTCGTTGTCGACCTGGGTCGCGGCGACCGCGTCGACCTTCGCCTGGATCTCCGCCGTCGACATGCTCGGGTTGAAGATCAGCACGTTGGCGCCGAGATCGGGGGTGCTGGTGCCGATCCAGTCGAGCGCGGACGCATGGGCAGCGGTGCTGCCGGCGAACCCGCCGGCGGTGGTCAGTGCGGTCGCCAGCGCGGTGGCGGCGACGAGCAGGCG
>JAWWOL010000224.1:0-3051 GCA_033851695.1 Frankiales bacterium | reverse complement strand
AGGCCGGCGCCCTCGTGGTAGACGACTCCCTTCTGGCTCTGGACGCTCTTGACCAGGTCCACCTCTGGCTGGGGGTTGATCGCCTGGACCTCGTTGTTCGCCAGCGCCGGCGGCTCAGCCGTGGCGTCGGTGATGATCCTGAACACCAGGGTGTCCAGGTAGGGGCCCTGGGCACCTGCCCAGGTGGGGTTGGGCACCTCGGTCACCGCGGTGGTCTTCTGGAAGCTCTTGATCAGGTACGGCCCGGCCGACCAGGTCGGCACGGTCGTGCTGAAGAACGTGGTCACCGCCGACAGCTGCGCCCTGGTGCCGGTGCCGTGCGGGCCGCCGCCGTGCTTCGCCGCGATGTGCGCAGGCATGATCGGTCCGAACAGTGCCCTCCAGTCCGAGTACGGGGAGCTGAAGACCACCGTCACGGTCCGGCCGTTGTTCGAGCCGGTCAGTGACTTGATCTGGTCGTAACCTGACGTCGACGCCGGGTCGCAGTAGGTCGGCGCGTTGGCCGGAGCATCCGCGGCGGCACCACCACACGCCTTCGTGCTCTGCAGGTTCCAGGTCAGCGTGAAGTCGTCGGCGTTCAGCGGGGAGCCGTCCTCCCAGACCGCCTTCGGGTTGATCTTGTAGACGATGGTCTGGGGGGTGGTCGAGGTCTCCTGCGCGGAGAGGAACCAGTCCGCGGCCAGCTTGTAGGTGAGGTCCGGCTGCGCCTCGAACACGTTCGGGTAGACCGGGTCCAGCGCCTCCAGGGTCTCGAAGGTGTTCCCGGCGTTGGTCAGCACGTCCCAGTCCTGGATGTCCTTCTCGAGGACGTACGCAAAATGGCCACCCTTGGTCGCAGTGCCGGTGTTGCAGGTGTCCGGCGCCTTGTCGCACTCGGTGTTGGCCCGAGCCGGGCTCTGGTCCGCTGGGCCGGCTGAGGTCGTGCTGGCCGCCGTGCTGGCCGTCGAGCTGGCCGTCGAGCTGGCCGCCGTGCTCCCGGTCGCTGCGGCCCCGCCGCTGGTCGTGGGGGAGCCGCTCTTGCTGCTGGAGCCGCTACAGGCGGACATCGACAGGACAACTGTGAGGGCGGCAACCGCGCCCGTACCGATGCGACGTTTCATCGTGCACCTCTCGAAGATCACTCCGGGCCCGGACGGACCGCGGGCATGCCGAACCAGCCACGCGACCTGGCGGGACCGTCGTGCTTTCTGGGCCTGGCGCCCGAGGGCCTCTAGATCGGCCCCCGGCAGAGCTGCCGTGGCTGGCAGATGGGTGGGCGGTTCTCCAGCCGCAGCAGGAGCAGGTCTGAGCTGTTGGCCAGTCGGAGAGCGCGCTGGGCCCGTACGGTGGCCGTGTGGCAGGCCACGGCGCTGAGGCCGCTGCAGCTTGCCTGTGGCTGGCCGGCGTCGACCGTGCGACTGCCGGCCGGGCTGCCCGTGGCGCCGGGCAGGAGCTGCAGGGTGGGCAGGGTAGGCATTGCCGCCGCTATCGCCGCGGCGGCGAAGGTCCCCGCGAACACGCGACGGCGCTGACGTCGCCGGGCCACCCCGGCCGCGACCCGGGGGACGAGGTTGGGGCAGTCGGCTGTCCCGGCACTCGCCCGCTGCATCTCCCGGGCCACGAAGTCGGCGGCCTGCTCAGTCATAGGTCCTGCTCAGTCATGGGTCCCGCATCGCCAATCGGGGGTCTTCGAGGTAGCGGAGCTTGCCCAGCGCCTTCGCGGTCTGGCTCTTCACCGTCCCGACCGAGCAGCCCATGATCCCGGCCACCGCGACCTCGGTCAGGTCGTCGTGATAGCGGAGGACGAGGATCGCCCGCTGCTTGGGGGACAGTGCGCTCAGGAGCCGTCCGAACGCGTCCTGCAGGTCGGTCGTCGCATAGTCGTCCTCAGCCTCCAGCACGTCCGGCAGGTTGCCCGTCGGCTGCTCGGCCCGCCAGGCCCGCCGCCACCAGGCCGTGTAGAGGTTGAGCATCACCGTACGGACGTAGGAGTAGGGATCGCCGCGCTGGACGACCCGCTCCCACCGCGGCCAGACCCGTTCCAGCGCCGCCTGCACCAGGTCCTCAGCCAGGTGCTGGTCGCCGGTCAGCATCCGGGCAGTGCGCAGCAGGGAACGACGCCGTACGACGACGAACTCGTCGAAACCCTGCGGCGGATGTGGCACTCCACCTCCCCTCGCGAGTGGCGTAGAGCTCTCACCCATTCAACAGCGGTTGACCGCCCCGGATGGTTGCCCACGCAGAGCCGAAATAGCCGCAACGGCGCTGGAGTTCAGGCAGGCATGGAACTTGGGATCTACAGCTTCGGCGACCGGCACCCGGACGCCCTCACCGGCCACCAGCTCTCCGTGGCGGAGGCCTACGCCAACACCCTCGAGCGGATCACGCTCGCGGACCAGCTCGGGCTGTCCTTCTACGGCCTCGGCGAGCACCACATCGACACCTACTCGATCTCCAACCCGGGCACCGTGCTCGCCGCGGCGGCGAGCCTGACCGAGCGGATCACCCTGTCCTCCGCCGTGACGGTGCTGAGCACCGAGGACCCGGTCCGGCTCTACCAGCAGTTCACCACGCTCGACCAGCTGAGTCGAGGACGCGCAGAGCTGATGGCAGGGCGAGGTTCGTTCATCGAGTCGTTCCCCCTCTTCGGGGCGGATCTCGAGGACTACGAGGCCTTGTACGAGGAGAAGCTCGACCTCCTGCTCGCGATCGACCGGCAGCAGCCGCTGACGTGGTCCGGGCACTTCCGGCCCTCGCTGACCGAGGCGACGATTCTGCCCCGGCCCTATGGCGACCACCTGCGGATCTCGGTTGCCACCGGCGGCAATCCGCAGTCGTCGCTGCGGGCCGGCGTCCGTGGCCTGCCGATCGTCTACGCGGTCATCGGTGGCCGGCCCGAGCGCTTCGCGCCGCTGGTCGACCTCTACCGCAAGGGTGGGGAGTCGGCCGGCCACGCCTCGTCGCTCAATGTCACCATGGGCGCCATCGGGCTGATCGCCGAGAAGTCCCAGGTCGCCAAGGACGCCTTCTTCCCGTACTGGATGGAGACCATGAAGTACGGGGCCAGGGCGC
>JAWWOL010000497.1:0-3191 GCA_033851695.1 Frankiales bacterium | reverse complement strand
GCCTGCAGGTCGTCCGACGAGGGCGCGACCCACCAGAACATGAAGTCGGCGTCGGCCCGGAACCCCGCCACGTCGTAGCAACCGCGGGTCAGGACGCCCTTGGCCTCGAACTGCTCGAGCAGCTCCTCGACCTCGGCGCCGGCCGCCTCGCGCTCGGACAGGTCACCCGTTGCGGCTTTGAAGACCGCGTAGAGCACGTAGCGGATCTCGTTGTTCAGCTCGCGGGCCTTGGGCCTCTCCACAGCGTCGCTCATGCCCACCATCATCCCACCAGCACCGGCAGGACCTGGTCGACGGCCGCGTGCGCGCTGCGGATGCAGGCCGGGATGCCGATGCCGTCGTACGCGGCCCCGCACACCGCGAGTCCCGGCAACGAGGCGACGCCGGCCCGCGCCGCCGCAACCCGGGCGAGGTGCCCCACGGCGTACTGCGGCAGTCCCCCACCCCACCGGCTGACCCGGGATTCCAGCAGCGTGCCGACCGGCCCCAGCATGTCGGTCAGGTCGGCGAGGCAGCCGGCCACCAGGTCCTCGTCGCTGCGCTGCAGGTCGGCCACGTCACCGAACCGGCCGACCGAGCAGCGCACGTAGGTCGCGCCGGAGCCGTCGCCGACGCCGGGCCACTTGCGCCCGACCAGCGTGACCGCCTTGACCAGCCGTCCCTCCACCGCGGGCACCAGCCAGCCGCTGAGATCAGGCAGGCCGAGCCCGGCGGAGAAGGCCAACGTGATGATGGCCATCGACGCGTACTCGATGCCGTCCAACGCCTCGGCCGCCTCGGGGGCGCAGGCGGCGAGCAGGCGCGCGGTCGGCGCGGCCGGCGTCGCCAGCACCACGGCATCGGCCTCGACGACGCTCTCGTCCGCAGTCGGCCCGGTCACCACCCGCCAGCCGCCACCGGGTCGGGGCTCCAACCGGCGGGCAGTCGTCAGGGTCACCACCTCAGCGCCCAGAGCCCGTACGGCATCGGTCAGCACCTCGGCGAAACGACCGAGACCACCTGGTACGGAAGCGAACACCGGCCCCGAAGCCTGCGCGGCGGAGGCCCGGGACGCACGCGCGGCGCGGAGCAAGGAGCGGTGGGTGCGCGCCAGCGGGGCGAGCTGCGGCAGCGTGGCCTGCAACGACAGGTCGTCCGCCCGGCCGGCGTAGACCCCGCCGAGCAGCGGGTCCACCAACCGGTCGACGACCTCCCGGCCGAGCCGCGCCGCGACGTAGGACCCCACGGACACGTCCTCGCCGACCACGGTGCGCGGCAGCAGGACATCCAGGGAGAGCCGGGCCAGTCCGGCGGCCGAGAGCACGCCGGACCGCTCGAGGCTGGCCAGGTCGCCGGGCACGCCCATGACGGTGTTCGCGGGCAGCGGCCGCAGCGAGCCGCGGCTCCAGAGCGCCGCCTTGGTCGTGGCCGGGTGGACGATCTCGTCGCCGAGCCCCACGTCCCGCAGCAGGGCCACGCCCTCGGGCACCCGGGCCAGGATCGACTCGGCACCCTCGTCGACCCGCACCCCGGCGACGTCGGAGCCACGCAGCTTGCCGCCCGTACGGTCGGAACGCTCGAGCAGGGTGACCCGGGCGCCGCTCCGGGCCAGCTGGTGGGCAGCGGCCAGCCCGGAGATGCCACCGCCGACCACCACCACGTGCGTCACTCCGCCAGCCTGTCATGCCCAGCCGGCGGCCGGCCGCCGGATCGTGATCGATCCGTGTCCAGAGCTGGTGGAACCGCGGGTCGACCGGGGGCGTCCGATCGTAGGAGTGGCTCGGCAGAGCCCGGCGAAGGACGAGGGGACCATGACCGGACAGAGAGCGGTACGGGCGACGATCGGCTCAGCGGTGGCGTTGGCGGTCGTGCTCGGCGCGACAGGATGCACCAGCGGCTCGTCGTCGAAAGCCGCGTCCGCCGCCGCCGGGACCAGCGCGGGGCTGCCGCAGGCGGGTGCGGCGGTCAGCGCCGCCGGGACCAGCGCTGCCGCCGCGGCACCCTCCGCCGGGGCTCCCACAGCCCCCACATCGGCCGCAACCAGTGCCGCCGCCAGCGGCGGGCTGCTGGAGGGCCGGCCGGTGTTCCAGGCGGACCCCACGGCCGGCCGGTCGATCATCTACACCGCCACGGTCAACGTGCAGGTCGCCACCGCACAGCTGGTCCTCGACAAGGCGGACGAGGCCGAACGCCTGGCGCGGGAGGCCGGCGGCTATGTCTTCTCCCGAGAGGGCCAGGCGGCCGACAACACCCCACAAACGGTGCCGGCCGGAGCCACCCCGGCGCCTCAGGGCATCGCGGAGGCGGACATCACCATCAAGGTGCCGCCGGCGAACTACGGATCCCTGCTCGACCGGCTGGAGAAGCTCGGCACCGAGCTCAGCATCGAGCAGCACTCACAGGACGTCACGGACCAGGTCGTCGACAGCCAGGCCCGACTCAGCAGCCTGAAGGCGAGCGTCGAGCGGGTCCGCACCCTGCTGTCGAAGGCCACGACCATCGGGCAGATCGTCAACGTCGAGGGCGAGCTGACCAAGCGCGAGTCCGACCTCGAGGCGATGGAGGGCAAGCTCAACGTCCTCAAGGCCCAGGCGGCACTGGCGACGCTCACCCTGCACCTGCAGTCGGCCCCGCCCAAGCCCGTGGTCGTCCCGCCCAAGCCGAAGCCCGTGCCCAAGCCCAAGCACCCGATCCACGGGTTCGTCGGCGGGCTCAAGGCCGGTGGCCGCGGGTTCGCCACCGTCGCCATTGCCGTCGCCACCGTGGTCGGCGCGGTCCTGCCGTTCCTCGGCCTCTTCCTGGTGCTCGCGCTGCTGGCCTGGTGGGGCAGGCGGGTCTGGCAGAAGAACCGTCGGCCAGCAGGCCCGGTCGAGCAGGCATCGCCATGAGGTCCCGTACGGTCGCCGTCACCACCGTCACGCTGTTGGTAGCGGCCTGTGGCCAGACGAAGAGCGCTGCACCCCAGGCGGTCCCGACCCACCTGGCCGGCAACGTCGAACAGCTCCAACGGGGCACGCTGACGGCACGGGACGTCAGCGCGGCCCAACAGCGGGTCGGCCTCGAGCTGATGGCCAAGGTCTGCGGCGCGGGCGGCCCCAACACGCTGGTCTCCCCCGCCAGCGCCGCCGACGCCCTGGGCCTGCTCGACGCCTCCGCCGGCGGTGGCACCGCCAAGGCGATGGCGACGCTGCTGCACCTGCCGGTCTGGGGGC
>JAWWOL010000479.1:0-7434 GCA_033851695.1 Frankiales bacterium | reverse complement strand
AGTCCTGGGTGGCCGGCAGGTCGTGCGAGAAACCGCCGTAGCTGGTCACGGTGTAGGCGACGGAGAGCGCGTGGTTGCCGGCGGGAGCACCTGGACGGTCCGCGGCGGCGACCTGCGAGAGCGTCGGCGTGGAGGCCGCATCACCGGAGAACGGGAAGATGCCCGGGTTGCCCGTGCTGATCGGCAGAGTGCCCTCGAAGTCGTCGATCGTCGAGGTCGCGCCGTCGGTCGGCAGTGGGTTGTGGTTGGTGACGGTGACCGTCGTCGTCGTACGCGGGCCGACCACCGTCCCGGCCGGAGCCGCCGCGTCGAGCGAGACGCTGAAGGTCTTCGCCTGGGCGTGCACGGGGTTGGCGGTCGCGACCAGGTGGATCTGCTGGGTCGTCGTGCCGGCGGGGAAGGTCAGGACCCCGGTGGCCGCCGTGTAGTCGGTGCCGGCCATCGCCGTTCCGTCGGCGGTGGCGTAGTGGACCGTGACGTCGTTGGCCGAGTCCATGTTCAGCTTGACCGGGACGTCGACGGAGCTGCCCTGCTCCAGGCTCGCCGCGTCCTCAGCCAGACCCACCGCCTGCTGGGTGAAGTGGCCGAGTACCTCGATCTCGTAGAGCGAGTAGCCGTACTGCGCCCCACCGATGGTGGTCCGCTGGGTGCCGGTGAGCCGTACGTAGCGGCCGGTGGTGCCGGCGGGAACGCTGAGATCGTCCTGCCCGCCGTCGCCTGCGGTCACGCTCGCCACCGTCGTCCACGCGGAGGCGTCCGCCGAGACGTCGACCGTGTACGCGACACCGTACGAGGCCTCCCAGTGCAGCACGACGCCGCTGATGTCGGCCTGGGCGCCGAGGTCGACCTGCAGCCACTGCGGGTCGCTCCAGGCGGAGCCCCAGCGGGTGGTCAGGTCACCGTCCACGGCGTTGCCGGCCGAGGTCCCCGCGTTCTCCACGGAGGACGCGGTGGCGACCGCGCCGAGTGCGATGTTCGGCTCGGCGGCGCGGGCGGGCCGCGCCGGCAGGGCGGTCAGCAGCGCGGTCAGCAGGCTGAGGGCGGCGAGAACGGCCAGCCAGGCCCGTACGGGTCGGCGGTCGGCACGAATCGAAACGGGGCGGAGTGCGGCAAGCGACACGGAGGCTCCTGTAACAGACGTGAAACAGCGACGACCCGTAAGCGCTTACGGAGGCGGCAGATTAGTCCGGTTTGCGAGCTGCCGTCCAGACCCCCGGCGAGAAACCTTTGGCGCCAGCGGGAGGCGTCACGCCTCGAGGGCGGCCAGGATGTGGTCGGCAACCTCGCCCGGTGTCGCCAGCGCGGCAACGGTGATGCCCGGCTCGTCCGGCTGCAGCGGCTCGAGCGTCGCGAGCTGGCTGCCCAGCAGGGACGCCGGCATGTAGTGCCCGGTCCGGTGGGTGATCCGTTCGTTGAGGACCTGTTCCGGAGCGCTGACGTGCGCGAACCACACGGACGGGTGGTCGGCGCGGAGCAGGTCGCGGTAGACCCGGCGCAGCGCCGAACAGGTGACGATCGCGTTCTGCCCCACCCGCTCGTGGCCGCCGATCCAGTCGGCGATCGCGTGCAGCCACGGCCAGCGGTCCTCGTCGGTCAGCGGCTGGCCGTGGCGCATCTTCTCGACGTTGGCCAGCGGGTGAAAGCTGTCGCCTTCGGCAAAGTCCCAGCCGGTACGGGCAACCAGCTCGGCCGCCACGGTGCTCTTGCCCGAGCCCGACACCCCCATCACGACAATCGTCGTCGTCCCGCCCTCGGCCATGATCGCTCCCTGCCCTGATGTCTCGTGACGCAACCTCACGCCGTCCAGACGAGCGGCGCTGTCGGGCGGATGCTGCCACCCCGGCCGGTGACGCTCGACGCCGCGGTCGCGAGACGCTCCACGGCGGAGACCAGCTGGTCCTCCGCCAACGTGTACGGCAGCCGCAGGAACCTGTCGTGGGTGCCCCGGAAGGTGAACCGGGTGCCGGGCGTCACCCGTACCCCGTGCTGCCGCGCTGCGTGCGCGAGCCGGGTGCTGCTGGCGCCCGCCCCGAGGTCGACCCAGGTGACCAGGCCGCCGGCCGGATGGCTCGGCTGCCAGTGCGGCGCGTGCTGGGCAAGTGCCTCGAGCAGGCCGGCCCGGCGGTGCCGCAGCAGCACGCGGCGCTCGGCGAGCAGCACGTCCATCCGGGCGAGCACCTGCTCGGCGACCAGCTGCTCGAGCACCGGAGTCGCCAGGTCCTGGCTGGTCCGGCCGGTGGCGATCCGCCGCACCAGGTCGGGTGAGGCGCGCAGCCAGCCGATCCGCAGCCCGGCCCAGACGCTCTTGCTCAGCGAGCCGACGGTGATGACCCGGTCGGAGGCACCGTAGTGCCCCAGCGGCCGTGGTGGGCGGGCCACGTCGTCGAGGGTGAGGTCCCGGAACGTCTCGTCCGCGATGACCAGGGTCGCCGGCGGGAGCGCGGCGAGCAGCTCGCGCCGGGCGGCCGCCGGTGGGTTGTACCCGGTCGGGTTCTGGTGGTCGGGGGTGATGTGGGCGAGCACGGCGGCGGCGGCGCCTCGGGCAGGCCGGACGGCGGAGAGGTCCCAGCCGGCGGCCGAGACGCCGATCGGTGCGATCCGCACCCGGTGCGCCGAGGCCGCGTCGACGACGGCGGGATAGCTCGGCGACTCGATCAGGACCCGGTCGCCCGGGCTGGTCAGCGCGCGCAGCAGCAGGTCCCAGCCGTGCAGCGCTCCCTGGGTCACCAGGATCTGGTCGCGGTGGGTGCGCAACCCGGCGGCCGTGAAACGGGCGGCGATCGCCTCACGCAGCCGGGGCAGCCCCAGGGGGTGCAGGCCGTGCCCGGCCATCAGGGCAGGCAGCTCAGCGGCAGCGGCCACCACCAGCTCGGGCATCGACGACGGCGCCTGCATGGCGGCGATCGTGAGGTCGATCAGCTCCTCGGTCGGGCCGGCGGCGTCGTCGGGCCGGGTGGTGGAGACCACCGGGCTGGCCGTACGGGTGCCGCCGCCGTGGTCGCTGACCAGGTAGCCCTCGTCCCGGAGGCGGCGATAGGCGGCACTCACCGTCGACCGGCTGACCCCGAGCGACAGGGACAGATCGCGCTCCGAGGCGACCCGGGCACCCACGACCAGCCGCCCGTCCAGGATGAGCGACCGAATGCCTGTGGCGACCGCCTGGTTCGCGTCGCCCTCGCCGAGCAGTGGTCGGAGCAGCGTCGCCAGCCGGAATGCCTTGCCCTCGTCCACAGCAGTCCACCTCACCGCGCTTGGTCTGGTCCAGATCAGGCCAACCTGGGTTCGAGCATGGCATGGTGGACCGATGCCGTACACCAGGTTCCTGCAGCCGCTGCCCACCGGGCGGCGGCTCTCCCGTGGGGCGCTGCTCATGGTCGGGCTCACGCTGTACGGGCTCAGCGACGCGATGCTCGTGCTCGCCGGGCTCGGCCTCGACCCGTGGGACGTCCTGCACCAGGGGCTGAGCCGGGCCGTCGGCGGTCAGGTGGGGACGTGGACCGACATCGTCGGCGTGGTGGTGCTGCTCGGCTGGATCCCGTTGCGGCAGAAGCCCGGCGTCGGCACCGTC
Source organism: Frankiales bacterium (assembly GCA_033851695.1). Classification (GTDB taxonomy): domain Bacteria; phylum Actinomycetota; class Actinomycetes; order JAWWOL01; family JAWWOL01; genus JAWWOL01. Next base: position 3,866 of record JAWWOL010000479.1, on the reverse strand, counting down.
ACCAACGTCGTCGTGATCGGGATCGTGGTGAACATCGGCCTGGCGCTGTTGCCGAGCCCGCACGGCTGGCAGCTGCAGAGCGTGGTCATGCTCTCGGCCGTGGTGCTGAACGCGTTGGCAACCGGGCTGTACATCGGGGCCGGCCTGGGGCCCGGTCCGCGCGACGGGCTGATGACCGGGTTGGCGGCCCGCGGGCACTCCGTACGGGTGGTCCGGACCGGGATCGAGCTGACCGTCCTCGCCCTGGGCTGGCTGCTCGGTGGCACCGTAGGCGTCGGGACGGTGGTCTACGCGCTGGCGATCGGCCCGCTGGTCCACCTCACGTTGCCGCTCTTACGGCTTTCCGCAGGCGGGTCGCGTGCCCGCTCCGACCGGACCGGTTGGGGTGACAGCTCGCGGCTCGCACCCTCCGAGCGGTGAGAATGACAACGATTGTCATCACAGGCTAGGCTGTTGCATGGCCCTGCTGCTGGCGTTCGGCACGTTCTTCTCGACGTCGCTGGGCGGCCTGTTCGCGTTGCGGAACAGGGACCGGCTGCACCTGATCCTCGGCTTCAGCGCCGGGGTGATCCTCGGGGTGGTCTGCTTCGACCTGCTGCCGGAGATCGCCGACCTGTCGGCGAAGACCCACATCGCGTTCACCACCCCGATGATCGCGCTGGTCTGCGGCTTCCTCGGTTTCCACATCATCGAGAAGGGCCTGCTGCTGCACAACGCCCACGAGGGGGAGTACGGCAGGCACCACCATCCCACGGTCGGCGTCGCCTCTGCCCTGGCACTGGCGGGGCACAGCCTGACCGACGGCATCGCCATCGGACTGGCGTTCCAGGTCAGCCACACGGTGGGTTTCTCGGTAGCCATCGCGGTGCTGGGACACGACTTCGCGGACGGGCTCAACACGGTGTCGTTGATGCTGACCAACGGCAACGACCGGCGCAAGGCGTTGATGCTGCTCGGCCTCGACGCGGCGACGCCGATGGTCGGGGCGGCACTGACACTGCTCTTCACCGTGCCCGATGGCGGCCTGCTCATCTACCTCGGGGTCTTCGCCGGCTTCCTGCTCTACATCGGCGCGAGCGACGTGCTTCCGGAGGCCCACGCCGAGCACCCGTCCAAGCTGACCCTCGTGCTCACCGTCGCCGGAGCCGGCCTGATGTACGTGATCATCAAGGCCATCGGATGACTGAGGGGCAGCTGACCAAGGGGCAGCGCGCCGTGCTCGAGGCGCTGGCCGATGAAACGGCTTTCCTTGCCGCTCAGGACATCCACGCCCGGCTGCGGGCGCAGGGGAGCCCGGTCGGGCTGACCAGCGTCTACCGCGCGGTGCAGGCATTGCGGGAGGCCGGCGAGATCGACGAGGCGCGGTTGGCCAGCGGCGAGCTCGGCTACCGGCTGTGCCAGACCAGCAAGCACCACCACCACCTGCGGTGCACCGTCTGCGGCGCCACGGTCGAGATCGAAGGCGCCAGCGTCGAGCGATGGGTCGCGTCGGTGGCGGCCCGGCACGGTTACACCCCCAGCGACCACACCCTGGAGATCCTGGGCACCTGCCCGGAGCATGCCTGACTCCAGTACGACATTCCACTGCGAACCTCGGGGCAACCTGCCGGTGCCCGCCGGCGTCTCAGTCGTGACGAGTCGTGACGACGGGAGAGGCCCGCATGGATGAGTGTGACGCGCGGCGGGTGCGGGTCCAGCTCCGCTGGCTTGGCGGCCTGGTGGCCCTCGCCTTGGCTGCGGTCGGGTTAGCCATCGCGGTCGGCCCGATGGCGGGTGCTGCCGGTGGCTGTGGCGGCGGCTGACCCCTGGTGTACGCCCAGCAGGAACGGGACCGTGGAGCGCAGGAACTCGCGGGGGAACTCGTCCCGTAGCCGCCACAGTCCTGCGTCGACGACGAAGTGCGCCATGACGGCGCCGAGGTAGGCCCCGTACAGCGCCCGGCCGGCGACCTCTGCTCCGTGCAGGTGCGACGCCGCGTTCAGCGCCAGCCCGCCGATGAGGGCGACGTTGAGCAGCACCGCGAGGTTCAGCGCTCGGGACCGATCGCTGCGTTCGGCTCCGGCGATGAGCCCGACCAGGACGAGGTACTGCCCACCGTGGGCGACGACCAGCCCGGCGACCGCCGCATACGGGTTGCCGAAGACGAAGACCGGCAGGAAGAACAGCAACGAGGAAAGGTAGACCACGCAGTAGCCCAACGGTCGACGCTCCGCCGCTCGGCGGGCGAGCGCAACCAGGCCCCAGGCCACCGCCAGCGCGAAAACTCCGGCAGCCGCTGGGAAAGCCCACCGCAACCGTACGTCCACCGTGAGCTGCAGCAGCTCCGGATGCAGCAGGAGCCCGGTCACACCGGCAGTCCCGGCAAGCATCAGCGCACGGCGCTCGGGCCTCGAGACCGATCCGGCACCGACCGAGATCCCCGCCAGGGCAGCCATTCCGAGGTTCTGCTTCTGGAAATGGAGGAACTGCCAGGCGAAGAAGCCGAGCAGCAACCAGCTGAAGCCGGCCGGCGGGACGACCACGGCGACCGCCGCGGTGGCGATGACGAGAATCGTCGGAACCTCCAGGTAACGACGTCGATGGCGCAAGGCGTGCGTCCGTACCTCTGGCAGCGTGAAGAACCAAGCCGTCGAGGCAACGTGGACGGAGGACGCCACGAAGAGCAGCCACGGCAGACCGCGTGCCGGCGACGTCGATCCCGCGGGTGCCAGGGAGATGGTGACCACGAATGCGCCGAGCGTACAGCCGACCGTAGCGGCCAGCCATGCGCGGCGCTTGCCGGCGGCTCCGCGTCCTACGGGAAGAGCTACCGCAGCGGCCATGTCCGGAACCGTATCCCGGACCCGGGCCCAGCGGTGTCCGGCCGCAGGGCCGTCAGCGCAGCAGCCGGTCGACGGCCTCGGTGAAGGTTGCGGCCGTCGCCCAGGGGGCGGCAGTGCCCGCGCCGTCGGGGATGTCGGCGTACTCACCGGTACGCACCCGGATGCAGCGCATCCCGGCAGCCGCCGCGCCGGCAACGTCCTTGGCCGGGCGGTCACCGATGTGGATGGTCTCCGCAGCGGACGTCCCGCAGAGCTCGAGCGCGCGCAGGAACGGTGCGGGGGAGGGCTTCCGGGTCGCTCTGCCGCCGATCTCGTCCGAGATCACGACATGGTCGACGAGTGCGTTGAGGCCCAGCGCTGCGAGCTTGGACCGCTGGATCTGCGGGTTGCCGTCGGTGATGACGGCGGTGGACAAGCCCACGGATCGCAGACGTGCCAGGGCATCTGAGACGCCGCGGTAGAGGGGCAAGGATGAGGGAGCCCACCCGCTGAACGCCGAGACCAACGGCGGCAGCAGGGGCGCAGGGTCGTCGATCCCTGCGGCGAGCAGGGTCCGGTCGATGATGCCGCCCCTGTCGGACCCCTCGGCCGCGACGGACACCAGGGTGTCCGCGAACCACACCCGGTCGAATCCGAACGACTCGGCCACGCCGGCCGCAGCACTCCATGCGCCGGCCAGCCACGAGGACTGCGGGAAAAGCGTGTCGTCGAGGTCGACCGTGACCGCGCGCAGCTCAGACATGGGCGAGTGCCAGCGGCAGTCGCTGTGCGGGATCGTACGAGGGCTCCGAAGGCGCCAGCAGGAGGCGAAGCGCCGCCTCGTCGAGGGCCGCGACGACCTGCGCACCCGTCGTCCCGTCCCCGTACGGACAGGGCGTCGCAGCGATGCGGGCGAGCTCCGGGGGGGTGGTGAGACCGGCGACGGCGGCGAGCACGCGCTCTGCCGACATCCCGGTCAGCACCGCAGTTCCGGCGGCAACCCCTTCCCACCGGGGGGTGCTGTGCCGCATGACGACGGCGGGCACCCCGAAGTAGGCCGCCTCC
>JAWWOL010000466.1:0-3392 GCA_033851695.1 Frankiales bacterium | reverse complement strand
ACCGAGAGCACGGTCCGCTAATGCCAGCTGGTTGGCGATCAGTGGGCACTCATCGCTGCAGACCGGGTCGAGGAAAGTGACCACGGTGAGTTTGCCCTTCAGGCTTGCTGACGAGACCGGCTTGCCTCGCTGGTCGGTCAGCTCGAAAGCAGGGGCCGGGCGGTGGCCTACCGACACGACGCCGCCCCCACCGTCCGCTGCGACCGCCGCCGGTCCAGCCGGTCCGAGGAGCAGGCCGGCTGCGATGAGGGGTGCGATGACGAGCGAGCCGAGGCCGAACACGGCTGTCCCCGCGGCGAGCGGCTCACGGAATTTGGCCAAGGGCTTTCGGCCGGCTGGCTCTGCACCGACCGTGTCGGCGGCCGGCCATCCGGGGAGTGCACAGCAGAGCAGCAGGGCCAACGGAAGTGCTGTGTTCGGATCGGTGGCCATGCCACCCAGTACGCCGAAGTCCTGCGCCAGCCACCAGGTGGCCGCACACAGCAGCAGTCCAGCCAGCATCCAGCCGGGGGCACGGCTCAGCCACAAACCTGCGGCGACCACGAGCAGTGCCATCACGACCACCGTGTTGATGACCACCGGGTGCCGGCTTGCCGCGTCCGCGACCGCTGAGATCGGTCGACGCAACAGCTCGGGTTGCTGGATGGCGGCTCCAGCAGCGAAAGGTGCCGCGGCCCCGGAGCTGGACCAGAACCCCTCCCAGGGCAGGGCCTGCAGCCCGGCGCCGATCAGCAGCCACGTGCCGACGGCCCGCCGTACGACCAGCGGCATGCGATCGCCCTCCCACCACGACCAGGGAGCCATCAGCAGGGCCGCGCCCAGCAGGTAGACCAGCACCGCACCGGGTGCTCCGACGAGCCAGCCGGCACCGGGGTGGAGCAGGCCGCCCATGCCTTCGCCGACCACCCAGACCAGCAGGCTCCACACGGCGGAGGACATGATCGCGAGTCGGCTGAGAAGGCCGGTGCGGCTGAGGATGATCAGGGCGCCAAGCCCGATCTGGATCCAGACCGTCACCGCGTCGGCGGTGACAGGGTGCCGGGTGAACACGCGGACGAGCGGCGCCGCGGCGTCGCTCACCCAGTGCGGGCCGCCGGCGAGGGCAGGAGACAGCACGTCGCGGCCGAATCCGGCTGCCATCTGCGGCTGGGCCTGGAGCATTCCGTCGACGATCCAGAGCAGTCCCAGGGCGAGGCGAAGAAATCGGCGGGCTGCCGGCTCTGGAAGTCCGTGACCCGCCGGCCGGCCAATCAGGTTCGTCGCCCACGAGTCAAGGCGAGCACCTTGCTGCCGGGCGAACCACCACACCACAACCGCGGTTGCCGCTGAGGCGACCAGGAGCCAACCGAGACTTTGGAGCAGCAGGGCATCAAGGCTGGAGCTGAGATCCGCGAGTGGGCCGCCGGGCGGGGAGGGCACTGCGTCGCCTCCGAATCCGGAGCCGTGGCCGGGACCGGCCGAGCGACGCGAGTTTACTCTGATGGAGGCAAGCCGGGCAGTGTCTGGCTGCACCCGATATCTTGCCGGACCCTGGAGGGCCAGGACGTGCGCAGCAGCCCCGTACGACCTCGGTGGTTCTCCTTGCCTGTCCTGGCGGTGCTGGTCCTCACCGCTTGCTCGACAGGACACTCCAACACCGGGTCCGTGCCGACTGCCGGTACGGTCGCGCAGCGGACAGTCCCGGATGCCATCGCCCAACTGGCCTTTCAGGACGACCAAGGGAACCCCGTGACCTTGGCCTCACTGCGCGGCAAGACCGTCGTCCTGACGGATTTCCTCTCGTTGTGCCAAGAGGTCTGCCCACTCACGAGTGCCAACCTGGCGCAGGTGCGCCAAGCGGTGGACCGGGCCGGTCGGCAGGGGGACATCGAGCTGGTCGAGGTGACCGTGGACCCGGCGCGCGACACATCGGCCCGGCTTGCGGCGTACACCAAGATCATCGGTGCCGGTGGCAACTGGAAGCTGTTGACCGGAACCGCCGCGAGTGTGGCGGCGCTGTGGAAATGGTTCGGCGTGGCCTACGAGCGGCAGCCGGAGTCGTCGCCGGCGCCGGTCGACTGGTGGACCGGCAAGCCGTTGACCTATGACGTGGGGCATTCAGACGTGCTGTTCTTCCTCGACCCGTCGGGTGTCGAGCGCTATCTGATCACGGGGTCGCCCAATGCCACGTCCGTGCCCGTGCCGGCTGCGCTGGCGAGCTTTCTCAATGACGAAGGCCGGAAGAACCGAGCCTCCCCGGAGGCGGGTGCCTGGACCGCCTCGGACGTGGAGACCGTCCTCGGCTGGCTGACCGGAACACCTCTCAGCCCAACCTGACCGCGGCCGTACCCATCTCCGTGACTCGCCCCGGCTTCCTCGGGGGGCGGCACGATTCACGGCCGCCCATCAGTCCTGCCGTTGGCCGCTCGGGAGACCGGTGTTCGCGGCCCGGGGTCACGCTGTGATGCGGGCTCCGGTGAAGACGCCCGCGCCCGTCACCACCACCGTCGACGTACCGGCGAGGAAGGCCTGGTAGGTGTACGTGCCCGAGATCGTGTCGTCGTGGACCGATCCGCGGACATGCACCAGGGCGGTGGTGGCCGACTGCCCGGCGGCCTCGGCGGAGCCGAGCCAGAACGTCGCCTTGAAGCCGTGGTGTCCGCGCTTTGCCCACGTGCCCAGGCCTCCCGGCGCGAGGGGCGCGATGTCCTGCGTGGCGAAGACGCCGCCGCCGGCGAAGGAGATCACGGTCTGCACCGGCGAGGTGTCCCCTGGACCGTTGTCGTGACGGCTGATCAGCCAGCTCCCGCTCACCGTCCTGTCGTGTGTGTTGTCGCCGGCCACTGCCGGCGACGCTCCGGCGCCGACGAGCGTCACCGCACCGGCCGCAGCCCCAGCGCCCAGCAGTACGTCGCGTCGTCCCAATGTCCGTGCGGTCATCGCCGCCTCCTTCACGTGGACCCGATGTCGGTCACGATGGACGCTTGGTGAAGCCGCCGCAAGCCGCATTCGCGTACATCAGGCGACACGCACAGTGAACCGCGTCGGCGCGAGGGCCAATGCGCTGGCAACGTGCAGCGGGCCAGTGCTGCGCGGTGCTCAGGCGCCCCGGTTGATCCGGCGGATCGTGGCAAAGATCAGCAGGAAGAGCAGCACCCCGCCGAGCATCACGAAGCCCCAGCCGATCGGCGAATGACCCAGGAGGGCGACCGGGTAGCCCACGGCGTAGCAGACGAGCATGGCGGCGGCGAGCACCGTCTGGTCGCGGTCCGGGCGAACGGATTCTTTGCTGGCCACCCTCGGATACTGACCGATCCGCGCGGCCCCGGCAAGGGTCAGGCCGGCCCGACCAGGCCGGCGACGATCTTGGCGGACAGCGTCACCAGCGGAAGGCCACCACCCGGGTGCGAGGA
>JAWWOL010000453.1:0-2938 GCA_033851695.1 Frankiales bacterium | reverse complement strand
CATGGGGTGAGCGACGGGGCTTGAACCCGCGACCCCCGGGACCACAACCCGGTGCTCTACCAGCTGAGCTACGCCCACCATGTGCAATCGCGCCGTTGTGAGCGGCGCCGAGCAAGTGTAGCGAGTGCGCGGGCCTAGGCCGTACCGGTTTCGGCTACCGCCGGTTGGCGGGCGGCGAGGATGGCGGCTGCCGCCTTGGCCGCGGTCTCGGAGTCCGGTCCGGGCTGGGGCACGAACACCGTGGAGCGGTAGTAGCGGAGCTCCTCGATGCTCTCGCGGATGTCCGCGAGGGCGCGGTGGCCGCCGTTCTTCTCCGGCGAGGCGAAGTAGGCGCGGGGGTACCAGCGGCGGGCCAGCTCCTTGACGCTGGACACGTCGATCATCCGGTAGTGCAGCCAGGTCTCTAGCTCGGGCATCTGCAGGGCCAGGAAGCCGCGGTCGGTCGCGATCGAGTTGCCGCACAGCGGCGCCTTGCGCGCCTCGCCGACGTGGGTCTTGATGTAGGCCAGCACCTGGGCCTCGGCATCCTCGACGGTGACGGCCGAGGCACGTACATCGTCGGTGAGCCCGGACGCAGCATGCATGTCCCGGACGAACGCGATCATCCGGTCCAGCTGGTCGTCGCCGGCGTGGATGACGATGTCCACCCCGCCGTCGAGGATGTTGAGCTCGGAGTCGGTGACCAACGCGGCGATCTCGAGCAGGACGTCGTTCTTCAGGTCGAGCCCGGTCATCTCGCAGTCGATCCACACCAGACGATCATTCATCTGGTCAGCCTACTGGTCAGGTCTGCTCGAGGATCAGCGCCAGCTTGGGGCAGGCGGCAACGGCCCGGCGGGCCATCGGTTCCAACGTCCGGGACAGGGGCCGTCGGTCCACCACCGGGTAGCCCCACTCGTCCATCGTGATCGCCTCCGGCAGCAGCTCGGCGCACAGCCCCTGGCCGTCGCAGCTGACCCAGTCGACGGTCAGTCGCAGCGGCGCCCTCATCGGGACGCCCCCGAGGCCGCATGGGCCGGAGTGCCGGAGCGGTGCGACCAGCCAGGGGCGAGCGGCCCCTGCTCGGCCCACAAGGTCACCAGGGTCACCAAGGTCAGCACGCCAGCGGCACCGACCACCCGCCACCCTGTGTGCCGCCGCCATCCGGAGGTCAGGCGGAAGCCGACGGCGCCGACCACCACGCCGACGCAGGCCGCTTGTACGGCCAGCGCCCAGCTCAGCTTGGCGTCCGACCCGGTGCCGAGGCCGTGTACGACGGCCAGGGTCCACGCGGCGTAGGCGGCCCAGTGGATGGTCCGCCACGACCGGTGGCCCAGCCGGAACCGGGCGATGCTCGTGACCGAGACCAGGAGCATCACGTCCAGGGCGGCTGCCCCCGCGCCCAGCCAGACCGGGCGGTAGAGCCCCCCGACCGGCAGGACGACGTCGCGCAGCCGTACGGAGACGTAGTCGTCGGCGACCGCGGTGCCGATGTGCACCACGAGCAGGGCCAGCCCGATCAGCGAGACGTTGCGGTGCAGCCCCTGGTTGAGGAAGCGGGGCCAGTGCCGGCTGCCGATCGACCGGGAGGTGGAGCAGACCCCGAGGGCCATCGTCAGGGTCAGCAGGACCAGCGACACCAGCCCGGCGGCGCGGGTGAGGAACCACAGCGTCTGCATGTCCACCGGGAGCGGGGTCCGGGCGCTGGTCACGCGATCGCCTCCGCACCGGTCTCCTCAGGCCAGCCGCCGACGGTGACGACGCTGCCGTCCTCGCCGACCAGCCGCGCCGGGAGCCCGAGCCCGGCGAGCCACTCCTCGGCGGCGGCACCCATCACGATCGCCGCGGTGCTGGCCGCGTTGGCGTCGACGCAGGTCGCGCCGGCGACGGTCACGGTGCGCCAGCAGGGTGCGGCGGGCGCTCCGGTCCGGGGATCGATGATGTGGTGCAGGTCGCGGCCGGAACGCCGCCAGCGACGCAGCAGGGTGCTCGAGGTGGCCAGCCCGCCGTCGCGCAGGGCGATCACGGTGCCGGTGCCGTCCTCCTCCGGCCGCTCCGCGACGCGTACCGGCCAACCTTCTTCGAGCGCGGGCCCGGCGAGGGCGATGTCGCCGCCGAGGCTCACGAGCACGGGTGACCCGGTCGCGGCGGCGATCCGGTTGGCGGCTTCCTGGGCGGCGAGGGCCTTTCCGCTCGACCCGAGGTCGAGACGGGTGCCGCGGGGGATCCGTACGGTGCCGATCCTGCGGTCGAGCTGGATCCGCCGCCAGCGCTGGCCCTGGGTGGCGACCGTGAGCGCGGGTGGCCCGTCCAGCGGCAGGGCGTCGAAGTCGCGGTCGTAGCCGGCGCCGATGATGGCGTCACCGAGCAGCGGGTCGACCAGGCCGCCGGTCATCTCGGCGGTCCGCACCGCGGTGTCCACGGCATGGATCAGGTAGGCGCTGACCGGCACCGGCCGGCCGGCGTTGCGGTTGACCCGGCTCAGCTCGGAGTCCGCGCGGAATCGGCTGCAGGCCCGGTCCACTGCGCTGATCTCGTCAGCGAGCAGCACCTCGGCGGACTCCAGGGCCATGGGTTCGGCGACCACGATCTGGACGTAGGTGCCGAGCGCGCGCCAGGAACGGCTGGCGAGTCTTGCGCCGCCCCTCGTCGCCGGCACGAGGTTGGTCACGTGGGCGTCACGAGCCGCTGGAGGTCGCGGTCGGTTTCGGGGCGACCTTGGTGGTGGTGGGTGCCGCCGTCGGCGGGGCAGGAGCAGGCGCCTTCGTGGTGGTCGGCGCCGGTGCGGCGGTGGTGGTCGGCTTGGGCGCCGCCGTGGTGGTCACCGGGGTGGTGGCAGTGGGGGCGGCCGGTGGCGCCGGGGCCTTGGTGGGGCCCGAGCCTGCGGTGGTCGGCGGGGTGCTGCCACCGCCGGTCGGTCCGGTCGTCCCTCCCGGGTGGGTCGGCACGGCCTTGGTGG
>JAWWOL010000436.1:0-3566 GCA_033851695.1 Frankiales bacterium | reverse complement strand
AGGGGCAGGTTGCCCACGTGTTACTCACCCGTTCGCCGCTCGAGTACCCCGAAGGGCCTTTCCGCTCGACTTGCATGTGTTAAGCACGCCGCCAGCGTTCGTCCTGAGCCAGGATCAAACTCTCCGTGAATGTTTATATAGCAACCGCCGAAGCGGAGTGCTGACACAGAGCACGGACCGATTGCCTCGGTCACGCATTTGATTCTAGCGAAATTCAGACGATACTGATCGTCTGTCAATTCACCAAAGGAATCCGTCTGTCATTACCACCGAAGTGGTGCCGACATACGGGGTATGTTTTTGGCACTGACTTTTGGCACGCTGTTGAGTTCTCAAGGATCGATTGCGCATCGCTTTGCGTTTCTCAACCCGCCGCGAGGCATTTAGTAACCTATTCGGATTTGCAGTTTGTGTCAAATTGACACCGCCTGCTCGTCCACCCGCACGCTTCAGGGCCGGCTGCAGACTTGCTGCATACGGCTGATAGGCCTTTAGGGTTCCCCACGAACCGACCGTCGTGTTGTCCGGCGTCCGTTGCTCCGTGGGGCGAGGTGAAACACTAGAGACTTCCGGCCGACACGTCAAGTCCAGCCGGTGTACACGCTCCGGTAGGGGCCGGCCGGCCACCGAGCTGCCCGCGCGGGACGCAGACCGGTCACGAGGTCAGCCGGACGGCCAGCCGCTTGCCCCGCTGGAGGACCCGTCCGGTGAGCGCGGACCGCGCCAGGTCATAGGTCTTGGCCGGCAGGGGGGTCCCGTCCACGCGTACGGCACCGTCGTCGATCAACCGTCGGGCCTCCCCTCGTGACGCGGCCAACCCCGTGGCGACGAGCACGAGCGGCAGGTGGACCGGGTCGGCGGCGTCGAGCTGGTGTTCGGGCACGTCAGTGGGCACCTCGCGGCGCTTGAACCGCTCGTCGAAGTGCTCCTCGGCCTCGGTCGCCGCCTCAGGACCGTGGTAGAGGGCGACGACCTGGCGAGCCACTGCGCGCTTGGCCGCGTTGGCGGTCGGTCCCCCCTTCGCTACCTGCGCCGCCACCGCGGCCACCTGCTCGGGCAGGAGGTCCGTGCACAGCTGGGCGTAGCGGGTCACCACGGAGTCCGGGATGGACATGAGCTTGCCGAACTGCTCCTCGGGCGGCTCGGTCAGGGAGACGTAGTTGCCGAGTGACTTGCTCATCTTGGCGACGCCGTCGAGACCTTCGAGCAGGGGGACGGTCAGGACGAGCTGCTGCTCCTGGCCATGGGCGCGCTGGAAGTCCCGCCCGACCAACAGGTTGTACGTCTGGTCGGTGCCGCCGATCTCGACATCGGCTGCGACCGCCACCGAGTCGTAGCCCTGGAGCAGCGGGTAGAGGAACTCCACCAGGGAGATCGGCTGCCCGGCCGCATAGCGCTTGGCGAAGTCGTCCCGCTCGAGCAACCGGGCGACCGTGAGCACGCTGGCCTCCTGGACCACCTCGGTCAGCGTCATCGGCGCAAGCCACTCGGAGTTGCGCCGGATCTCGACCCGCTCGGGGTCCAGGACCCTCATGACCTGCTCGAGGTAGGTGGTGGCATTGGCCGCGGTCTGCTCGGCGGTCAGCATCGCCCGGACCGCCGACCTGCCCGTGGGGTCGCCGACCATCCCCGTGAAGTCGCCGATGATCAGCACCGCGAGATGGCCCAGGTCCTGGAACTGCCTCAGCTTGCGCAGCACCACCGCGTGGCCGAGCGTGAGCTCGCTGCCCGAGGGGTCGATGCCGAGCTTGACCCGCAGCGGCCGCCCCGCGCGTTCGGCCTCGGCGAGCCTGGGGCCCAGGGAGCCCGCGGGCAGCACCTGGGCCGCTCCGGCCGAGAGGATCTCGACCTGCCGGAGCACGTCCGCCGAGGGCGGCGGTTGATCGGTGGCTGAGGAGGACATGGCGTCGAGTCTCCCATGGTCGAGCGGTAGCGCCCTCAGGCTCTGGGCGGGCGGGGTGCGGCTGCGCGGTAGGGGCTCACGGTGGGCTCGTCCCGCAGCCAGAACCGCCAGTGGCGCAACGCGCCGTCGCCGGAGACGCCGACCCTTGGCCCTGTCTCGATCATCCCGTCCACGGCCTCCTCAGCGGCGGCTACGAACAGACCCGCGACCGGATCGGTCAGGTCAAGCCCGTCCTGCCCGCGGTCGATGCCGAGCGCCACCGTGAGCCGCGCCGGGCCGCGGGCCAGATCACGGAAGGCCACCGCTCCCCTGCGCGCCCGTACGAGGTCCTCGCCCGCAACGACCTCGCCCGCACGCAGCAGCACGGCGGAGGCCTCGCCCTCCCGGCCGGTCACCACGTTGACGCAGTGGTGCATGCCATAGGTGAAGTAGACGTAGCTGTGCCCTGCCGGCCCGAACATCACCGCGTTGCGGGGCGTCCGCCCGCGGAAGGAGTGCGAACCCGGGTCGTCGGCCCCTCCGTAGGCCTCCACCTCGGTGAGCCGGAGGACGACCGTGCCCTCGTCCGTCACCCGGACGAGGTGCTGCCCCAGGAGGGCACGGGCGACCTCGAGCACCGGCCGGGCGTAGCACTGCCGGGGCCACGGCCTCACGCGCGGTGAGCCGCCCACACCCGACGCCGGGCCAGCTCGGACCGGACGTCCGCGAGCTGCTCGGCAACGCGCACCGGCGCGGTCCCGCCGGGCGTCGACCTCGCCTCGAGAGCCCCCGAGACAGACAGGACGCTGCGGATGTCCGGCGTCAGGTGCTGGTCCAGGGCCGCCAGGTCGTCGTCTGACACCTCGTGCAGGTCACAGCCGTGCTCGGTGCACCAGACCACGAGCCGGCCCACGGCTTCGTGGGCGTCACGGAAGACGACGCCCTGGCGTACGAGGTATTCGGCCACGTCGGTCGCCAGCGCGAACCCCTCGGGCGCGCTGGACTCCAGGCGCTCGACGTCCACCCGCATGGTCGCGATCATGCCGGCCATCGCCGGGAGGACCACGAGCAGCGTGTCCACCGCGTCGAAGACCGGCTCCTTGTCCTCCTGGAGGTCGCGGTCGTAGGCCAGGGGCAGCCCCTTGAGGGTCACCAGCAAGCTGGTGAGGTCACCGATCAGCCGGCCCGACTTGCCCCGCGCCAGCTCGGCCACGTCAGGGTTCTTCTTCTGCGGCATGATCGAGGACCCGGTGGAGTAGGCGTCGTCGAGGTCCACCCAGCGGAACTCTCGGCTCGACCACAGGACGACCTCCTCGCCCAGTCGCGACAGGTGCACGCCGACCATCGCCGCCACGAACAGGAACTCGGCAGCGAAGTCGCGGTCGCTGACCGCGTCGATGGAGTTGGCGGCCGCACGGGCGAACCCGAGCTCGCGCGCCGTCGCCTCTGGGTCCAGAGGCAGGGTCGACCCGGCCAGTGCCCCTGCCCCCAGCGGGGACACCGACGTCCGGACGTCCCAGTCGGCCAGCCGGTCGAGGTCGCGGGCAAAGCTGTGGACGTGGGCCAGCAGCTGGTGCGCGAAGACGATCGGCTGGGCGTGCTGCAGGTGGGTCATGCCCGGAGCCGCAGTGTAGAGGTGCCGCTCGGCCTGGTCGCTCAGGGCGTCGCACAGGTCGATCAGCCG
>JAWWOL010000425.1:0-4282 GCA_033851695.1 Frankiales bacterium | reverse complement strand
GACGCGGCGTCGCCGAAGACCCGCGCCTCGGCCGCTTCGAAGACCCGGATGAACTCCCGGCCGATGATCTTCCGCTTCTCCTCCGGGTCCACGACCCCCTCGAGGGCATCGAGGAACTGCCCCGAGGCGTCGACCACCTTGAGCTGGACACCGGTGGAGGCCACGAAGTCACGTTCGACCTGCTCGGCCTCACCCTTGCGCATGAGGCCGTGGTCGACGAACACGCAGGTGAGCCGGTCACCGATCGCCCGCTGGACCAGCGCAGCGGCCACCGCCGAGTCGACGCCGCCGGAGAGCCCGCAGACCGCACGGCCGTTGCCGACCTGCGCCCGGATCCGCTCGACCTGCTCCTCGACGATGTTGACCATCGTCCAGGTCGGCCGGCAACCGGCACCGTCGTAGAGGAAGTGCTTGAGCACTTCGAGGCCGCGCTCGGTGTGCAGGACCTCGGGGTGGAACTGGACCCCGTACAACCCGGCGGCGGTGTTCTCGAAGGCGGCGATCGGGGTCTGCAACGTGGTCGCCGTGACCGAGAACCCTTGGGGAGCAACAGAAACCGCGTCGTTGTGCGACATCCACACGGACGCCTCGAGCGGCAGCCCAGCGAACAGCCGTCCCTCGCCGGTCACCGAGAGCGGGGTGCGACCGAACTCGGCAGTGCCGGTGCGGGCGACGGTGCCACCGAGCGCCGCCGCCATCGCCTGGAAGCCGTAGCAGATGCCGAGGGTCGGCACGCCGGTCTCGAACAGCGCCCGGTCGACCTGCGGCGCCCCCTCGGCGTAGACCGAGCTCGGGCCACCGGACAGGATGATCGCCTTGGGTGACTTGGCCAGCATCTGCTCGAGCGGCATCGTCCAGGGGACGACCTCGCTGTAGACGTGGCACTCGCGCACCCGCCGGGCGATCAGTTGTGCATACTGCGCGCCGAAGTCGACGACGAGGACGGTGTCGAACGAGGGCTCAGTCACCGAACCATGGTATCGGCCGGAGCGGGGCCGGCCGATCACCACCAAATGCGTTTCGCTCAAGTAGGTGACAGGTACGGGTTGGGGGTCGATGCTGGACGAGTTCCGCGCCACCAACGGGCTCCTCGCGCCGTCGAACTGGCGGAAGGGGGAACGATGAGCACGATCGTGACCGACCGGGGGCTGGTGGCATCCGCCCCGCCCGAGCTGGACAGGATGCCGATCGACAGCCTCCTGCGAGCGGTCATCGCCAGGGCGAACGAGCTTGCCCCCGACGCCGACCCGCTGCTTGACGTGACCGTCGACGGCGTGCGCTGCGCCCTGACCGCCGTGCACCCGTCCCGCGCCGACGCGTTGAGCCCGCGCGAGCGCGAGATCGCCCGGATGGTGGCGCAGGGCTACACCAACAAAGGGATCGCGAACGTGCTGGACATCAGTCTCTGGACGGTGTCCACCCACCTGCGGCGGATCTTCGCCAAGCTCGGGGTGTCGACCCGGGCGGCCATGGTCGCCCTAGTGGTCGCGGGCTGACTCCCCTGTCTCGAGCGCTGCCCACCGCCGGTGCAACCGCTCACGGACCTGATCAGGGGTGTACGCCGCCCGGCGCCGTTGCGAGCGCACCACGACGACACCGGTTGCGGCCACGCCCAGGACGCCGGCCAGCCCGATCCACTTGCCGAGTGCCTTCAGCGTTGCCCCAGACCGCATCTGCCTAGGCTACGGGCATGTCGCGTACGCCGGTGGCGCCGGTCAGCCTGGACGACGCCGTCGAGATGACCCGGACGGGTGACCTGTGGCTCTTCCGCGGCAGCACGCCCGCGGACCGGGCGATCCAGCTGACCACGAACGCACCGGTGAACCACGTCGGGATGTCGGTCGTGCTCGACGACCTGCCCGCACTGATGTGGCACGCCGAGCTGGGCAAGTCGCTGCCCGACGTGTGGTCCGGCAACCACCAGCGAGGGGTTCAGCTGCACGATCTGCGGGCGGCAGTCGTTCTGTGGGCGACCCGCTACGGACAGCAGGCGTTCATGCGTCAGCTCGAGCCGGCAGTGTCACGATCTGATGAGGATTCCTTGCTTCGTACGATCGCCCGGCTCGACGGGACGCCGTTCCCCAGCGCAGCGGTCCTCGCCGGTCGATGGCTGCGCGGGCGGGCACCTCTGCCTCGGCGCCGACGCGACACCGACGGCCACGACGTGGGTCTCGAGAGTGCTTACTGCGCCGAGATTGTCGCCATCACCTACGAGTCGATGGGACTGCTGGACGGCGGGCGGCGACCTCACTCGTACGACCCCGGCAGCTTCTGGAGCGGCGATCATCTGGGCCTGCGCCGGGGTGCTCGACTCGGCGGTGAGATCGCGGTCGACGTGCCGCTGTGAGCCGGGCGGAGGTGGCCGTGGGGCCGACAGAAGGCCGGGGATGTCGTACCTTGTGCTCCGTGCGCCTACATCACGGCCGCCTGGCCGCCCCGCTCACCGTCGCCGTACTCGGGCTGACGGCCTGCACCAGCCACGGCTCCCCCACGGCCAAGAGCGGCACAGAAACGCCGTCCGCGAGCAGTGTCACGACGAGCCCCAGCCCGAGCCCGACGGTGACCACCACGCCGCCTGGCCCCAAGCTGGTGCAGCTGCCGTTCGGTGGCCGGCAGATCCTGCCGAAGTACCGTGTCGTGGCCTACTACGGCAACGGCCAGTCCAAGGCACTCGGCGTGCTGGGGCACTACACGCCGGACCAGGCTGCCCAACAGGTCGCCGCGGCCGCGAAGAAGTTCGCCACCCCGACCCGGCCGGCGCTGCCGGCGATCGAGCTCATCGCCAGCCTGGTCGACGGCTACAAGGGCAGCGACGGCGACTACAGCCACGACAGCACGCCTGCGCAGATCCAGCCCTACCTCGACGCTGCGCGCAAGCACCACGAGCTGCTCATCCTGGACCTCCAGCCCGGGCGCCGGAACTTCCTGACGGTGGTCAAGCTCTATCAGCAGTTCCTGCTGCAGCCAGATGTCGGCGTGGCCCTGGACAGCGAGTGGCGGATGGGGCCGACCCAGATCCCGTCCGTGGTCCGTGGTCACGTCAGCGCGGCCGAGATCAACAGCGTGACCGCCTATCTGTCCAAGCTCACGGTCAGCCACGGCCTGCCGCAGAAGGTCGTCGTGCTGCACAACTTCACCCAGCAGATGATCCCCGACCGGACCCTGGTCAAGAGCGCGCCGGCACTGGCGATCGTCTGGCACTTCGACGGCCACGGCGACCGTAACAACAAGCTGTTCGGCTACAACCTGCTCAAGGTCAAGAAGCCGTTCTACAACGGCTTCAAGCTCTTCCTCAAGGAAGACATCAACATCTTCAAGCCGACAGAGGTCGACGCACTCACCCCGGCACCGGACTTCATCAGCTACCAGTAGCCGCGGGCAGGTCGCTGGCCGCGTACTGCGACCAGGACCCGGCGTAGAGCCGCCCCGGTCCGAAGCCGGCGAGCTCGAGCATGACGAGGTTGTGGCAGGCGGTCACCCCCGAGCCGCAGTAGGAGACCACGTCGTCGCCGGGCGAGATGCCGATGGCCGCCAGATGCCGATGGCCGCCAGCCGCACCGACCTTGCCGGCGGGGCTCGACGAGGACGAGACGGCGCACGCGATGGGGACCTGGCGACCGGCGTCCCGTCGATGAAAGACATCTCACCCTCACGTGGCGCAACCCCGCCAAAGGATGGACCCAGTCTGGTGGGCGGACACCATTTTGAGTCCAGGCTTCCGCGGGACTGCGCCACCCGAGCGGCCCGCTCCGCCTGCTGTCGCTGCAACGCAGGCGGCGTGCCCAGGTCGCCAGCGCAGACCAGGTAGGTAGACGGGATCCCTTGCCAGGCAGCGAATGTCACCGGTGCGGCGGACACGGAGACGGCCTGCGGCACCAACCGCTCGACTGCCGGACCGACCACGTCGTCAGGACAGTCCTGCAGGTAGGTGCCGGCGGCGAACTCCGGGCGCAGGGCGAACGTGGCGGCCGCGAGGTCGATGTCTATCCACGGCGGCGGCGGCCCGTCGCCGGCGATGCCGCCATAGCTGTGTGCCACGACGGTCACCGGCCGATCGGTCGCCACGAGCTCGGCGCGGACGCACACCACGTCGTCGACGAAGAAGGGACCGTCGTGGCCAGGCCTCATCCCGGTCTCACACCAGGGCACCATGGACGAAGACGACCCGCACGATCAGTCCCGCGCGGGGTTGACCACGACCTCGACCCGCTGGAACTCCTTGAGGTCGGAGTAGCCGGTGGTCGCCATGGCGCGGCGAAGCGCCCCGACGATGTTCATCGTG
>JAWWOL010000210.1:0-4989 GCA_033851695.1 Frankiales bacterium | reverse complement strand
GTGTCCGACTGGGTCTGGCTGGCGGCAGCCCGTACGGCCCCCAGGTCGACGGAGTGCGCGAAGCCGTAGACGAGCGCGAGCCCGTACAGGAAGAAGGCGGAGGAGAAGGCGCCGAGCAGGAAGTACTTCATCGCCGCCTCCTGCGAGAGCAGCCGCCGGCGCCGGGCCAGCCCGCAGAGCAGGTAGAGCGGCAGCGAGAAGACCTCGAGGGCGACGAACATCAGCAGCAGGTTGTTGGCGGCGGGGAACAGCAGCATCCCGCTGACCGCGAACATCGCCAGCGGGAAGATCTCGGTCTGCTGGCGACCGGAGGCCATCACCCGCCGCTCGTCGGAGGAGCCGGGCAGGGTGGAGGCCTGGCCGACGAACGCGCCGCCATCGGCGTCGAGGGACTTCTCGGCCATGAACAGGAAGCTCAGGAACGCCAGCAGCAGGATGGTGCCCTGGAGGAACAGGGTCGGCTTGTCCTGGGCCACCATGCCCTGCGCGACGACGGCTGCCCGGTCGTGGTTGGCGACCACGGCGACGAACGCGGCGACCAGACCGCCGAGGCTCAGCGTCAGCTGGGTGTTGCGGCGGCCCTCGGCCGGCACCACAGCCTCGACCAGTACGCCGGCGGTCGCCACGCCGAGGACGATCAGGATCGGCAGCAGCGCGCGGTACTGGAGATGCGGCGCCGCGATGGCGTCGGCGAGGATCACTTGGTGCCTCCGGTCCCGACGGAGTCGGTCGATGTTGTGGTTGGGCACGAGTCGAAGCGCGCGGAGACCGGGCTGCTGGCCGACTGCTGGGGGTAGGTCGGCGCGGGGTCGGTGCGGCCGTTGAGGCACAGCGTGGCCTTGACCGCCGGGTTGATCACGTCGATGACCGGCTTGGGGTAGACGCCGAGCACGATGATGATCACGAGGACCGGCGCGATCACCAACGTCTCGCGCAGGCTGAGGTCGGCGAACCCGCGGTTGGACTCGTTGAGCGGTCCGTGCATCGTGCGCTGGATCACCAGCAGGATGTAGAGCGCGGCCAGCACGATGCCGACGGTCGCGACGATGGCGAAGGCCCGGTAGCGGGTGAAGGTGCCCACCAGCACGAGGAACTCGCTGACGAAGCTGTTGGTCCCTGGCAGTGCCAGGCTGGACAGTCCGGCGAGGACGAATGCACCCGCCAGCCAGGGCGCAACGGCCTGTACGCCGCCGAAGTCGGCGACCTGGCTGCTCTTGCGCCGGGCGATCAGGAAGCCGACGACGAGGAACAGCGCGCCGGTCGAGAAGCCGTGGTTGACCATGTACAGCGTCGCCCCGGTGCCGCCCTGCGAGGTGAAGGCGAAGATGCCGATGGCGATGAAGCCGAAGTGCGCGATCGACGTGTAGGAGACCAGCCGCTTGAGGTCTCGCTGGCCGACCGCGAGCAGCGCCCCGTAGAAGATGCCGACCACCGCGAGGGAGAGCACGAGCGGTGCGAAGGTGTGCGTCGCCTTGGGCAGCAGCGGCAGCGTCCAGCGGATGAAGCCGAACGTCCCGACCTTGTCCATCACGCCGACCAGCATCACCGCACCCGAGGTCGGCGCCTCGGCGGCGGCGTCGGGCAGCCAGGTGTGGAACGGCCACAGCGGCGCCTTGATGGCGAACGCGATGAAGAAACCGAGGAAGATCACGTTCTGCATGGTGTGGGACAGCGCCGGCGCATGGTCGGTGAGGTCACCGAACAGGAAGCTGTGGCCGGCGTAGACGTAGAGGCCGATGACAGCCGCCAGCATCAGCAGACCGCCGAAGAGGCTGTAGAGCAAGAACTTCACGGCAGCGTACGAACGCCGGGCACCCGACGCCGCGCTGGTGCCGAACGAGCCGATCACGAAGTACATCGGGATCAGCATGACCTCGAAGAACACGTAGAACAGGAACAGGTCGGTCGAGGCGAAGGCGCCGATCAGCGCCGCCTCGAGCGCCAGCAACAGGGCGAGGTAGGCCTTGATGCTGCGCCCGCCGAGCTCTTCCTCACCCCACGCGGCCAGCACCACGACCGGCATCAGGATCGCGGTCAGGTCGATGAGCACCAAGGCGATGCCGTCGACGCCGACCGAGTAGTGGACGCCGAAGTCCTTGACCCAGTCGTAGGTCTGGACGAACTGGAAGCCGGCGTTGGCCTTGAACTGCACCGACATGGCGATGGCCATGACCAGCGTCGCCAGCGAGATCGCGAGCGCCACCTGCTTGGCCAGCAGGTCCTGCGCCGGGCGCCGGTCGACCAGCAGCGCGTCCCGCTCCCGGGTCTCGCGGTCGATCTCATCGGCGTCGAGCAGGTCGCCGGAGGCGCTGCCGTGCCGCTCGTCGTAGTCGGCCATCCGCGCCTCGAGCTCGGCCTCGATGGCCGGGCTCGGAGCGGTCAGCGCGTACTCGCGCTCACGCTCGGCCAGCGTCTCGGGGGCGGCGTCGCGGGGCAGCGCCGCCACGACGACCGCGCCGACCAGCGGCACCGCGCCGATGATGGTCAGCCAGGGAACAGTGCTCATCCGACCCTCACCAGCAGCAGGGCGGCGACGAGGACGGTGGCGCCGCCCAGCATCGACAGCGCGTAGGAACGTACGAATCCGGTCTGCAGCCGTCTGCTTCGGCTCGATCCGCCACCGAGCAGGGCGGCGAGGCCGTTGACAGCGCCGTCGACACCCCGGGCGTCGAGGAAGATCAGGAAGCGGGTGAGGTACTGGCCGGGACGCATCAACAGCGCCTCGTTGAGGGCGTCGCCGTACAGGCTGCGCCTGGCCGCCGTGGTGACCGGCGAGACTGCCACCGGGGCGACCGCCGGCACGGCACGGGCGTGGAACAGCCAGTAGCCGGCGGCGACGCCGCCCGCGACGACGACGAGGGTGAGCAGGCTCAGCACCGTGGGGTCGACCGTGTGCACCCCCACCTCGACGGAGGGACCGACCACCGGCGTGAGCCAGTGCTGGACGCCGCCGCCGTAGATGAGCAGGTAGCCACCGACGACCGACGCAGCGGCGAGCACGATCATCGGCACGGTCATGGTCAGCGGTGACTCGTGCGGGTGGGTGCCCTCGGCCCAGCGCTTCTGGCCGAAGAACGTCATGGCCATCAGCCGGGTCATGTAGAACGCGGTCAGCCCGGCGCCGACGAGGGCGAGGATGCCGAAGATCCAGCCCGAGGTCCCGCCCTTGTCGAACGCCGCCTCGATGATCTTGTCCTTGGTCCAGAAGCCGGAGAACGGCGGGGCGCCGATGATGGCGAGGTAGCCGGCGGCGAAGGTCCAGAAGGTGATCGGCATGACCTTGCGCAGGCCGCCGTACCGTCTCATGTTGACCTCGTCGTTCATGCCGTGCATCACCGAGCCGGCGCCGAGGAACATGTTGGCCTTGAAGAAGCCGTGGGCCAGCAGGTGGATGATGCCGATCGCGTAGGCGCCGGGGCCGATGCCGACGGCCAGCATCATGTAGCCGATCTGGGACATCGTCGAGGCGGCCAGCACCTTCTTGATGTCGTCGTGGCCGCAGCCGATGATCGCGCCCATCGTGAGCGTGATGGCACCGACGATGGCGACCAGCAACGCGGCCGTCGTCGAGCGGTCGAAGATCGGGTTGGACCTGGCCACCAGGTAGACCCCGGCGGTCACCATCGTCGCGGCGTGGATCAGGGCCGAGACCGGGGTCGGGCCCTCCATGGCGTCGAGCAGCCAGGTCTGCAACGGGAACTGCGCGCTCTTGCCGCAGGCACCGAGCAGCAGCATGATCCCGATCGCCGTGAGCACACCGCTCGACGCTGCGTGGGCGCCGCCGAAGACCGCGTCGAACGAGGTCGAGCCGAACGCGACGAACATCAGCATGATCGCGATCGACAGGCCGACGTCACCGACCCGGTTGACGATGAAGGCCTTCTTGGCCGCGACCGCGGCGCTCGGCTTGTAGTACCAGAAGCCGATCAGCAGGTAGGAGGCGAGACCGACGCCCTCCCAGCCCACGTAGAGCAGCACGAAGCTGTCGGCGAGCACCAGGATCAGCATCGCCGCGACGAACAGGTTGAGGTAGCCGAAGAACCGGCGCCGCCCCGGGTCATGGCTCATGTAGCCGATCGAGTAGATGTGGATCAGCGAGCCGACACCGGTGATCAGCAGCACGAAGGTCAGCGACAGTGGGTCGAGCAGCAACGAGGCGTCGACGTGGAAGCCGTTGACCGGGATCCAGGTGAACAGGTGGTTGTCCAGGCTGCGGTCGTGACCGTTGCGGCCGAGCATGCTGAAGAACAGCACGAGGGCGAACACGAACGACCCGACCGGCATGGCGGCCCCGAGCAGGTGCCCCCACTTGTCGGCGCGCCTGCCGCTGAGCAGCAGGACGGCCGCACCCACGATCGGGAACGCCACGAGCAGCCAGCTGGCCGAGAAGACACCGGTGGCGTTGGTCGCCGAGAAGTTCACGAGCTCGGCAGAGGCGGACGTCACAGCTGACCTCTCCGGGACAGTCGGGGGAAGGACATCGGGCGGCCCATCAGTACTTCAGCAGGTTGGCGTCGTCGACCGAGGTCGAGCGGCGGGTGCGGTAGATCGCCATGAGGATGGCCAGGCCGACGACCACCTCGGCCGCGGCGACCACCATGACGAAGAAGGCGATGACCTGGCCGTCGAGGGTGCCGTTGATGCGGGAGAACGTCACCAGGGTCAGGTTGACGGCGTTGAGCATCAGCTCGACCGACATGAACATGACGATGGCGTTGCGGCGCACGAGGACGCCGACAGCGCCGATCGTGAACAGGATCGCGGACAGGCCGAGGTAGTTCTCCGGCGTCACGGCTGCTCCCCTTGGGTCTCGTCGAGGTGCAGGGTGGGCACGACGGCGCGGGCGAGCGAGGCGCCGCCGTCGCCGCCCGCCTCGGTGATCACGTGCGAGACGCTGCCCGCCGCGACACTGCCGTCAGGCAGCAGGGCCGGGGTCTCGATCGAGTCGTGCCGGGCGAAGACGCCCGGGCCGGGCAGCGGCGACGGCCG
>JAWWOL010000400.1:0-7215 GCA_033851695.1 Frankiales bacterium | reverse complement strand
GGCGACGGCGGCGAGCACGCGCTCTGCCGACATCCCGGTCAGCACCGCAGTTCCGGCGGCAACCCCTTCCCACCGGGGGGTGCTGTGCCGCATGACGACGGCGGGCACCCCGAAGTAGGCCGCCTCCTCCTGCAGACCGCCGCTGTCGGTGACCGCGACGGTGCTGGTGGACAGCGCGGTCAGCAGCGACGGGTAGGGGAGCGGCTCGACGATGTCCAGCCCCTCGGTCGTGCACAGATCGTCCAACCAGCCGGCAGCCGAGAGCCGGTCGCGGGTCCGCGGATGCATCGGGAACAGGACCGGCCCGTGCAGCGCGGCCAGCCCCTTGACCAGGGACACCAGCTCGGCGAGACGGGCAGGGGTGTCGACGTTGGTGGCCCGGTGAGCCGTCAGCAGGACGCCACGACGGTCGGCCACAGGCCGTACCGGGATGCCCATCGCGACGACGGCGTCCACGACGGGATTCCCCACGACGCGCACGATCGACGCCGGGACTCCCTCACCGGCAAGGAAAGCGGCCGCCATCGCCGTCGGCGCGAGGTGCACCGTGGCCAGGCCGACCATCATCTTGCGGTTGACCTCCTCGACGGACAGGCCGTTCTGCGAGCGGAGGCCGGCCTCGAGGTGGATCACCCCGGACCCGAACCGGCGCGCGGCGATCGCCACCAGCGGGGCGGTATAGGTGTCGCCCAGCACCATCACGGCGTCGGCCGGATGTGCTGACAGCTCGGCAAAGGCGCACGTGAGCAGCTGCCCGAGCCGTTCGCCCTCGGAGCCGTTCAGCGTCCAGACGTCGTCCGGAACGAGGCCGAGGCCGGCGAACACGTCGCCGTACATCCGGGCGTCGTAGTGCTGTCCGGTCGCGATGCAGCGCACCGAGTGCCCCGCGGCCCGCAAGGCGTGGACGACCGGCGCCAGCTTGATGACCTCAGGCCGGGTGCCGATCGGGATCGTCAGCCGGAGCTGGGTCATCCCTCGAAGACTTCCGAGAAGTAGCGGAGCATCTTCACCCCGGGCCGGGCGACCAGCCGCTCGGGTCGTACGGAGGCGCCCATGACGGCGCGCAGGTACTCCTCGACCAGGTCGGCGCCCGCGGCCAGGCTCAGCGGCAGGCCGCCGGAGAACCGCGGGTTCACCTCGTGGACGACGACGCTGCCGTCCTCGCTGACGAACCCCTGCACGTTGGCCGGGCCGATCAGGCCGACGGCCTTGAGCACCTGGCCGGACAGGTGCAGCACGTCGGCGTTGTCGAAGGTCTCGCCCTTGGTCGAGATGCCAGCCCTGGTCTCGACCCGCCAGCGGGCAACGCCGCCGGCCAGTGCTCCGGAGGGGTCCATCAAGACGTCGCAGGTGAACTCCCGGCCGGTGACCATCGTCTGGACGATCGGGTCGGTGCAGCGGCGCAGCGCATCGTCGAGCTCACGCCTGGTGCTGCACAGGAAGACCTCACGGGAGCCGCGACCGAAGCGCGGCTTGACCACCCACGGCCCTGGGACACCGTCGGCCGTACCCAGCCCGGTCGCCGGCGAGCACAACCCGGCCGCGCGCAGGCACTCGGCGAACTGCCACTTGTCCGTGCACAGCTGAGCGGCCTCCAACGACGGGAGCAGCAGCCGTACGTGCGCCTCCTCGAGGAACGAGCCCCCGGCGACCAGCGCGGGGTACTCCTCGGCGACCGTGCAGATGAGCGCCTGCGCGTTGGCCACGGTGGCCGCGCGGACGAGGGCCGCGACGTAGACCGGGTCGTTGAAGTAGGGGACGACGGCGTGCTCGTCGGCGAGCCGGAGGCCGACGGCGTTGGGGTCGGCGTCAACGGCGATGACATAGTGGCCCCGCTTGCGCAGGTCCTGGATCACCGCGACACCCGCCGGACCGCCTGCGCCGGTGACCAGCACCCGTACGGGGCCCAGGGCGTCGGGGTCCTCGAGCTCGGTCCGGCGCTGCTCGAGCGGGACCGGCACGCTGATGGCGTCACTGCCACGTTGGTACCTGATCGCGCGGGCCGGGTCCAGGGAGGGCACGGTGGCGACGCCGCCGACGCCAGGCAACAACGGCTCGCCGACGTTCTCGGCCCGGCGCAGCTCGGGGTGGGCCTCGACGAACGCGCGCGCCCACAGGCGCAGCTCGACCAGCCGGGCGGTGGACGCGGGCTCCCACTGCCGACCGGCTACGGTACGGATCACCGCGGCGAGCACCGACCGGTCGGGCTCACTTGCGACCAGGCGCAGGAGCAACGGTGCGGTGGTCGCCAGCCCCAGCTCGCCGGCCTGGTGGACAGCGTCGATCCGGACGGCGGGGTCAGCGCTGCGCAACCCGGTGCGCAGCTTGCGGCGCACCCCGGCAGCGCGTAGGCCGCGCCAGAGCACCGCAGCCACCACCAGCAGAACCCCGAGCAGGAGCAACCAGGACAGCGAGACGCTCGCGCCGCCCTTACCTGCCGAGAGAAGCCACTGACCAGACATGTCGACAGAATCGGAAGGAAACATCAATTCCTTAAGTGATCAGCACCGAGTGATCAGCGCTCAGAGCACGTCGCTCGTACGGGCGGCCCTCGCGATGTCGGCGGTGGCGCTCGGCAGCATGAGATAGAGCATCAGCAGGAACCCGAAGAGCGTGTACAACAGGCCGAACATCGTGCCCAGCCAGTCGTGGAAGAGCACCAGTCCCTCCGGGCCCCACCGCATGCCGGCCCACAGCGACGCGCCGATCCGGACCACGTTGCAGGTCAGCACGAACATTCCCGCGACGGTGAAGGCCGACAGCCGGCGCAGCAGCGGGCCACGCAGCACGAAGACCGCGATCGCGGCGAGGGCCAGGATGGAGACCAGCGAGGAGCAGTACGGCGTCAGCACGGCACGGAACGGGAAGTGGCCGGGGCTGAGCACCTGGAAGTTGTGGTCACCGACGATCGTGGTCCTGCTCCGCAGCACACCGAACAAGCGCAGGACCGCTGTCTCCTCGAGCGTGCGCATCGGGCCGTTGAGCAGCCGGAACCCCAGCAAGGCGACGATGATGCTCGCGACCAGGGCGAACAGCACCTGGGTTCGGCGGAAGGTCATGACGACTCTTCGGCTGCTTCTGCCTGTTCCTCGAGGGGGCCGAGCTCGGCTCCCTCGTGCTTGGCGGTGCGTGACATGGCCGACCACGAGGAGCGGGCGGTCTTCGCCCAGGTGTAGGGCCGGCCCATCACCCCCTCGACCCAGCTCCGCGCGCAGACCAGCATGAAGATGAAGAACAGCGGCGTCATCAGTCCCATCGACAACGCCGCGCGGCGGGGAGCGCGGCCCACCAGCAGGCCGACGGCCAGCTCGCAGAACGGCCCGGCGAAGAGCAGCGCCGCCAGCGGCAGCATCTCGAACACCGTGATCGACGGGCCGATGCCGGCGATCCGCAGGAATGCGGTCACCAGGGTCAGCGCGCAGAAGACGGGGACGTGGTAGACGAGCAGGAACATGATCGTCTCGAGCTTCTCCGGCCAGCTGAGGTGGCGGGAGAAGAGCACCGCCTTGCGGTAGTCGCGCCAGACCTGCTGGTGCCCACGCGCCCAGCGGTAGCGCTGGGTGATGAACCGCTTGAGGGTGGTCGCACCCTCCTCGGTGTCGACCGCCATGATGTCGTAGCGGACCGCTCCACCGGAGAGCAGGATCCGCACCGTGAGGTCGGTGTCCTCCGTCACGCTGTCCGGGTTCCAGCCGCCGAGGCGGCGCAGCGTGCTGGTCCGTACGGCACAGTTCGCGCCCCCGTAGGCCGGCAGCTCGAACAGCGCCTGCCGCCCGTACTCGTTGACGATGTAGCCCGAGAAGTAGTCGATCGCGACCGACCGGGCCAGCCGTGCCTCGACCGAGTTGCGGATGACGCACCGGCCCTGGACGGCGTCGACCCGCGGGTCGAGGAAGTGCCGGACCAGCTTGTGCACGACGTCGCGACGCGGGATGTGGTCGGCGTCGAAGACGACGATGACCTCACCGCGGGCATGGACCGCCGCGAGGTTGAGGGCCCCGGACTTGCCGCCGCCGGCGCCCGGCGGCCTGCGCAGGACGGTGATGTGCGGCTCGGCGGCGGTGAGCTGCTCGAGTAGGTCGCCGGTCCCGTCGGTCGAGCCGTCGTCGACCAGGATGATCTCGAGCCGGGCGCGGGGGTAGTGCAGCGCCAGCAGGCCGTGCACCAAGGCTCGCGCGACCAGGGCCTCGTTGTGACAGCCGACCAGGATGGACACGTTCGGCTGGTAGTCCAGGTCGACCTCGACCCGGTCGTAGATGTCCCTGCCGGCCCAGCGGACCGCTGCCGCGGCAAAGGCCACGTGGCGCAGGAAGAACGCCAGGAAGACCCCGTTGACGACCAGGGTCGACACCACGAGCGCTTCGCCCAGCCCCACCGAACCGACGACGGCGACGCCGATCCCGAGCAGCGCGAGGAAGGTCCACGGTGCCCCGTGCAGCCGGCGGGCAGGCATCGCGGAGTCCACCGCGGCGGCCGGCTCTCCTGCCGGCGGCTCGGCGGTGGTGATCTCGAGTGTGGGGGCCTCGGTCATCAGCGGTGGAGTGCGGTGACCCTGGCCAGGGTCACGGGATCGGCGGCCGCGGCCTGCTCGATCACCGCCGCCGGCTGGGCGTGGGCGGCGGAGGGGACGATCTCCCAGACGAAGCGTGGCGTCTCGAACGGCTCGGCGTAGGTGATCCGGGCCCGGCTGCCCCAGTAGCGGCAGCCCGCCTCGACGGCCTCGAGGTCGACGAACTGGCACTGGGTGACCTGCGACCAGTGGGCGCGCAGCGAGTCGATCTTGCCGTGCACGGTGTCCTCGACGTCGATGAAGACGGTCGGGGCGAACACCGTGGTGGACGGCGACTGGTAGTAGAGGATCCGTGCCGTACGCCGGCCCGCGGCAGCCGCTGCGAGGGACGTCGCGACGTGGTCCTGGTGGCTGTCCTGCGGCGCGTGGACGTAGACCACGTCGGCGTGCAGGTCACGTACGGCGGCGTCGACCACGGCGACCGACTCGCGGCCGAGCGGGATGGCTCCGTCGTCGAAGTGGCCCCACAGGAGCTGGGCCCCGATGATCCGGGCCGCCTCCTTCTGCTCGCTGACCCGGGACCGTGCGCCCTGCGGACCTCTGTCGCCGCTGGTCATGACCAGCATGGTGACCTCGTCACCGGCGGCCACGTGCCGCATCAGGGCGCCGGCGCAGCCGAGCTCGATGTCGTCGGGGTGCGCTCCGACCGCGAGGACCTTCATGACGCGACCATGACGGGCGACTTGGCGGTCCCCTTCAGCGCCCGCCGTCGCCGCGGCGAAGCCAGCATCAGCGCGCCCGCTCCCACGATCGCCCCCGTCGCGCCGAGGTAGCCCGCGCTGCTGCCGGACACCCCCACCGGCTTGGTCATGCACGGCACGAAGCTGCTCACGTTCACCGGAACGCTGTTGACGAACCAGTTGGCGCCACCGGCGAAGTCAGCGGCGGAGATGGTCGGTGCCCACACGTTGTTGTGCAGCCCCGGGAGGAAGACCGTCGGCTGGCCGCGGTCCTGCGGCGCCGGGGTCACGTAGTTCAGCGCGCCCGCCGGGTAGGTGACCGTCGTCGCGCCGCTGTTGGTGTAGCCGACCGACAGGGTGTAGCTGCCGTCGGTGTTGGCCCAGTAGCAGGTGACGAACGGCGTGACCGGGCTCGCTGCGAGCGCGCCGGTGGGGGCCAGGAGGACGAGGCCGGAGGTGGCGACGGCGGTCGCTGCCGCTGTCCGCCAACGGGAGCGGGCACTGGCCCCGCGCCGCACCGACTTCGACGACCGCACTCTGACCTCCGGGCACCGACGTGACGGCGCCCCGACGGGGGCGCACAAAGATCCTTCGGAACGGGGTCCGACTCCCTGAAGGACCATTCAGCCGACGGCCGCTGACGAAGTTCACTGCGCCGAACGGGTGACCGGGACAGATCCGCTCAGCGCCGGCCCTCCGGCTACGCCCGGCCGCTGATCCGCCGGGACAGCTCGGCCGAGGTACGGGTGACGTGGGCGGCCAGGGCACGGCGCGCGTCCGGCTCGACGCCAGCGGCGGGGAACGTGACGGCCACGCCGGCGACCGGATGGCCGCCGTGGTCGAGCACCGCTGACGCGACCGAGGCGAACTCCGGCGTGACCGACCCGTCCTCGCTGGCGTGGCCGGTCCGCCGGACCTCCTGCAGCAGCGAGCGCAGCTCGGGCAGTGACGCCGGCCCGACGCCGTGTCGCTGTACGAACGTGTCCCTTGACGGGAACAGCGCCCGAACCTGCTGGGCCGGGAGCGCGGCGAGCATGGCCAGGCCGCTGGCGGTGAGCTGCGCCGGCAGCCGTACACCGACATCGGTCACCAGCGGCGGCCGCCCGGGGGCCCGCTCCTCGAGCAGGTAGAGGACGTCGCGGCCGTGCAGCACGGCGAGGTGGGCGTTGTGCGTCGTGGTCTCCACCAGTCGGGCGAGCAGCGGCCGGCCGACCCGTTGCAGTGGCGCCTGCCGGGTGTAGGCCGAGCCGAGCTCGAACGCGGCGACGCCGAGCCCGTACCGCCGCTCCTCCGGCAGGTGCACGACGAAGCCTTCGTCGGTGAGCACCTTGAGCAGGTGGTAGACGCTGGACCGGGGCAGTGCGAGGTCGCGGGCGATGGCGGCCGCCGGCTGCGGCTCGGTGTGCTGGGCCAGCAGGCGCAGCACCGAGAGGGCGTGTGACGCGGCGGCGGCATTGGCCATGGTCCATCGTCTCAGATCCGAGACAGTGTCTGGTGATCGGCGGTGGCGCTGGGCCGGTCCAGAGCGTGGAATGGGCTGATGCAGCCCGTCGTCGTCGGTATCGGTCCGCTCCTGCCCGACGAGGTCGTGGCCGTTGCCCGCCATGGCGCCACCGTCGAGGTCGAGGCGGACTCACTGGCCGAGATCGGCCGCAGCCGGGCCCTGGTCGACGCGCTGGCGGGCGACGTCGAGCCGCACTACGGCATCTCGACCGGCTTCGGCGCGCTGGCCAACCGGCACATCCCGGTCGAGCTCCGGCAGCAGCTGCAGGCCTCGCTGGTCCGCTCGCACTCCGCCGGCACCGGGCCCGAGGTCGAGCGGGAGGTCGTCCGGGCGTTGATGCTGCTGCGCCTCTCCACCCTGGCGACCGGCCGCACGGGGGTCCGCGAGGAGACGGCGCTGGCCTACGCCGCCCTGCTCAACGCCGGCATCACGCCCGTGGTGCACGAGTACGGCAGCCTCGG
>JAWWOL010000398.1:0-4427 GCA_033851695.1 Frankiales bacterium | reverse complement strand
CCGGGTGGGCGGCGAGCACGTCGTCGCGCGGCCCGATCGCGGCGATCGAGGCGCCGTCGACGAGGACGGCGCCGTCCGGGATCGCCTCGCTGACGATGGGAAGCACGACGTCTGCCGTGTGGACTGTGAGCACACCTGCCATGATCCCTGTGCCGCCCCGGTCAGTCGCCGGTGACCCCGTCGGCCATCTCCCGGAGCAGGTCGATGTGGCCGTTGTGACGGGCGATCTCCTCGATCAGGTGCAGGATGATCCAGCGCAGCGTGACGTGGCGGCCGTCCCGGATGGCCTGGACGCTGAGCGCGTCGAGGTCGGTCGCCGCGACCAGCGCGCGGTAGCGCTCGCACTGCGCGTCATAGGCGTCCAGCAGGTCGCCGATCGGGGTGTCGAGGGCGAAGTGCATCTCGCGGTCGGGGTCCTCCTCGGTCCACGGCCCCTGGTCGTCCTCGCCGAGGAATCGGACCTGGAACCAGGAGTACTCCACCCAGTGGATGTGGCTGACCAGCCCGGAGATCGACATCAACGGCGAGGTGGGCAGCGGAGCGCTGCGGGCATCGGCCTCCGTGAGACCTTCGCACTTGGCCCGTACGGTCGCCCGCACGTAGTCCAGCATCGCGGTCAAGGTGCCGCGTTCGTCCCAGATCTGAGGGGTGTCGGAGCGCATGGACCCACCCTGGCAGACTGGCTCACGTGGCGACAGCGCAACTGGGGATCTTCGCGCTTGGCACGGTCGAGCACCTCTACGTCGAGCTCGACCTGGTGCCCGGCGCGGAGCCTGCTGCGCTGGCCGCAGCGCTGGCCGGACTGGTCGGGCCTGACTCGACCGTACGCGGCGTCAACGTCGTCATCGGCATCCGGCCGTCGCTGTGGGCCGGCCTGTCCGGCAACGCCCCCACCGACGCTGCCGACTTCGACGAGGACGTGGTCGGGGCGCAGGGCTTCCGGATGCCGGCCACCCAGCACGACGCCTGGCTGTGGATCGCCGGCGGCGAGCGGGATGCGGTGTTCGATGCCGGCCTGGCCGCGCTGACCATGCTGAAGCGCTGGGCCTTCGTCGCACTCGAGCTGGGCGGCTGGCTCTACCGGCACGACCGCGACCTGACCGGCTTCATCGACGGGACCGAGAACCCGTCCCAGCTCGAGGCCTACGACGTGGCCGTCGTACCCGACGGGCCCGGCGCCGGCAGCACCGTCGTCCTCGTCCAGCAGTGGAAGCACCACTCCGAGGCGTTCATGGAGCTGCCGGTCGAGGCGCAGGAGCGGGTCATCGGCCGCTCCAAGGACGACAGCATCGAGCTCGACGAGTCGGTGATGCCGGCGACGTCGCACGTGTCCCGTACGGTGCTCGAACGGGACGGGGTCGAGCTGCCCATCTTCCGCCGCAACACCGCGTACGGCGGCGTGACCGACCACGGCACCCTGTTCGTCGGGTTCAGCAGGGAGCAGTTCCGGCTGGCCGAGATGCTGCGCCGGATGGCCGGGGTCGGTGACGGCGTCCGAGACGCGCTGACCAGGTTCACGACGCCGCTGACCGGCGCCTACTACGTCGTCCCGGCTGCGGACCAGCTGCTGAGACTGCTGCCTGGGGAGTGACGGCGGATCCGGCGGGAACGCCGCGGTCGGATCCCCGACGAATTGGAGGCCACGATGGCCACGATCCAGGTAGGTACGGAGAACAGCTCCCCCATCAAGCTGCACTACGAGGACTACGGCGCCGGCAAGCCCGTCGTCCTCATCCACGGCTGGCCGCTGAGCAGCCGCTCCTGGGAGTACCAGGTGCCAGCTCTGGTGCAGGGCGGCCACCGGGTCGTCACCTACGACCGGCGTGGGTTCGGCCAGTCCTCGCAGCCCTGGGAGGGCTACGACTACGACACGCTCGCTGCCGACCTCGACGCGCTGCTCACCCACCTCGACCTGCGCGAGGTGACCCTCGTGGGGTTCTCGATGGGCGGCGGTGAGGTCGTCCGCTACCTGAGCACGTACGGGACCGGGCGGGTCGCCAAGGCTGTGCTCGCCGCCGCCGTACCGCCGTACCTCTACAAGTCCGACGACAACCCGGACGGCGGCCTCGACGACGCCACGATCGGCGCTTTCGAGGCCGGCGTGCGGGGCGACCGGATCGCCTTCGTGGACGGGTTCGCCACGAGCTTCTTCAGCGCCGGCAAGACCTTGAAGGTGAGCGAGGAGCAGCGGCTGTACGCGCGGTACATCGCGGCGTTCGCCTCACCCAAGGGGACGCTCGACTGCATCGGCGCCTTCGGCCGGACCGACTTCCGGGGTGACCTGCCGAAGGTGACCGTCCCGACGCTGGTCATCCACGGCGACTCCGACGGGATCGTCCCGTTCGAGGTCAGCGGCAAGCGTTCGGCCCAGGCGATCGACGGGGCACAGCTCGTCGTGATCGAGGGCGGCCCGCACGGCGTCAACGCCACGCACCCGCAGGAGTTCAACGACGCGTTGCTGGGGTTCCTGGCCGGCTGACTCGGTTGGCTGCCGGATCCGGCACAATGCCTGCATGGCTGCCCCGAAAGCTCGCAAGCCCCCAGCGCCCAAGCCCGCCGCGGCCAGGGAGCTCCGGCCGTGGCAGCTCGGGGTCTTCATCCTCCTCGGCCTGATCATCGCGGGCGTCTTCGTCGGGGTCGGCTACGCCAAGAAGTCCCATGACGAGTACGGCGAGTGGCCCTGGGCCAGGACTGCTGTCCCGCCGGCGATGTACTACGACCACCGTCACTACAAGAACCCTGACCCTGGCTCCCTGCCGGCCAACGCCGTGTCGGTGGGCAAGACCCCGGGAGGCGGTCTCATCTTCGCCAGCACTGCGGCGAAGACGCCGGCCCCGACAGTGATCTGGGTGCAGAACCCCAAGACCCACGCGGTCAGCCAGTACGCGCTCTCCGGCGGACCGTGAGCAGCCGGTCGGCATAACCCGGTTGCAAGGGTGGGGGATGCTGGTCGGGTGCTGATCTCGGTGCTGACCTTCTCCTTCGCCGCGTTCCTCGTCGTGCTGCTGCCCGGGCCGGACACGCTGGTCGTGCTGCGCAGCCTGCTGCGCTCGGGCAAGGCCGCCGCGACCCGTACCGTCGCGGGCGTCCTGACCGGACTCACCGTCTGGGCGATCGCGGCGTCGGTCGGGTTGGCGGCGCTGCTGCACGCCAGCTCCGACGCCTACCTGGCCCTGCGCATCGTCGGCGCGGTCTACCTCTGCGTGCTGGGCGTGCAAGCGCTGCGCTCGCGAGGGGCAGGCACCGAGTTCGCCGAGCTCGGCGCCGTCCAACCGCGCCGCAAAGGACTGCTCGGTACGGGCTACGGCGCCGGCCTCACCACGGACCTGCTCAACCCCAAGGTCGGCGTGTTCTTCGTGACGTTCCTGCCGGCGTTCGTGCCGCACGGCGAGCCGGTCGGCGCCGTGTCGCTGCTGTTCGGCGCCATCTTCGTGGCGGAGACCGCGGCCTACTTCGGCCTGCTCCTCGGTGCCGCCGACCGCGTGGTGGCCGCCCTGCGGGTGCCCCGCCTGCGCCGCCGCCTCGACCGGGCCACCGGCGCCGTCCTCATCGGCTTCGGCCTGAGGCTGGCCACCGAGCCCTAGAAGCCCTAAAACCCCCGCTGCAGTACTGCACAACGGGCGCCTGAGCGCCCGCTACGTCTATCGCCGATCCAGCTGTGGACAACGAAAGCGGGCGCTGGCTCGGTTGCGGGACGCTCGCCTGATGAAGACGGCGACAGCTCTCTCGTACGACGGCCGCGTCGCTGCCCTGGTGAGGACGCAGGATTCCGTCACGACCCGGCTGCAACTGGCAGCACTTGGCATCGACCGCGGCCATGTCCGCAACCAGGTCAGGGCCGGTCGGTGGCGCACCGCGGGCCATCGTGTGGTCATCCTGCACAGCGGACCGCTCAGCATTGACCAACAGCGTTGGGCCGCGGTGTTGGGCCAGGCATCCGGAGCGGCACTGGGCGGAATCACCGCGGCGCAGGCGCACGGGTTGCAGTGGAAAAGCCAGGAGCTTCTCCACGTCGTGGTGCCCGAGGGGTCGCGGATCGTGGGCGCCGACGGCGTCGTCGTCCACGCTTCCCGGACCTACCGGCCGGAAAGGGACCAGTACCCCGGCGGCGGCCCCACCCGGACGACCATCAGCAGGTCGGTCGTCGATGCCGCCTCTTGGACGAGCAACGATCGACGGGCCTGCGGCGTCCTATGCGCCAGCGTCCAGCAAGGGCTCGCGACTGGGGACCGTCTCCTGGACGCGCTCGCATCCGCAGGACCCATCCGACGACGTCGGCTGATCGGATTAACGCTGGGCGACATCCAGGGCGGCGCTCAGTCGCTGCTCGAGATCGATTTCGTTGCCCTTGCTGCGCTAGCGGGCCTGGCGCCACCCAAGCTTCAGTCCGTACGCCTCGATGCGGCGGGCAGGCGCCGCTACATCGA
>JAWWOL010000395.1:0-7965 GCA_033851695.1 Frankiales bacterium | reverse complement strand
AAGGGCAAGGTGCAGGTGCTCGGCATCGACGTCGAGCCCTACCCCGATGGCGGGCTCACCTTCGCCTACGACCTGGGACTGAAATATCCGTCGGTCATCGACGAACACGACACCGTCCGCTCCAAGTTGAAGTTCGCCACCTATCCGACGAGCTACTTCCTCGACGCCACCGGCCATCTGGTGGGCAAGCCCCAGATCCAGCCGTTCGGGTCGGTGGCCGAGATCAAGGCCGCGGTCAAGGCGCACCTCGGCGTGACCGTGCCATGACCGGCCTGCCCGGCTGGTTGCAGCAGCTCGCCGCAGTCGCGCCTGCCGTCACGGGCGACCAGCTGTCCCGCTTCCAGCCGCCCGACGAGGGCGGTCGCGAGTCCGCCGTCCTGGTGCTGTTCGGAGAGGGTCCGTACGGGCCCGACGTGTTGTTGATCGAGCGGGCCGCGACGATGCGCAGCCACGCCGGGCAGCCGGCCTTCCCCGGTGGCGCGATCGACCCCGGCGACGCCTCGCCGACCGCTGCCGCGCTGCGCGAGGCGGTCGAGGAGACCGGACTCGACCCGGCCGGTGTCGAGGTGCTGGAGGAGCTGCCGCCGCTGTGGCTGCCGCCGAGCGGCTTCGTCGTCGTACCGGTGCTGGCCTGGTGGCGGGAGCCGTCCGCCGTCTCTGCCGTAGACCCGGCCGAGTGCGCCGCCGTGGCCCGCGTACCGGTGGCCGACCTGACCGACCCGGCCAACCGGCTGCGCGTACGGCACCCCAACGGCTACGTCGGGCCGGCGTTCGAGGTCGGCGGGATGCTGGTGTGGGGCTTCACCGCCGGCCTGCTCGACCGGCTGCTCCACCTGGCCGGCTGGGCACTGCCGTGGGACGTGAGCCGGGTGCGCGAGATGACCCCGGACGGCCTGCTGGTCCCGCCGCGGTGACCCGACCGGTACGGTCAACGACGCAACCCGATGAGTGGCGAGAGGCAGGTGCGATGTCCGGCAACCGGCTAGTGCTGGGCATCGGAGCGGTGACCGCCGTGTCCGTGCTCCTGGGTGCCCAGGGGTGCCAGCGCCAGTCGCCACGGTTCGACCGGACCCCCGCCTCGGCTCCGGCGGTGGTCGCCTCGGTGGGCCCCTCCGGTGACCAGACGGTGACCTTGCAGATGACCGACCTGTTCCGGTTCGAGCCCGCCGACGTCGTCGTACGCGCCGGCAAGATCACGGTCACCCTGGCCAACGCAGGCGACGACCCGCACCAGTTCGAGGTCCCGTCGCTCAACGTCAGCACGGGCAACATCCCCGGCCACACCACCAAGACGGTGACCTTCACGATCCCCAAGGGGGTCGCGACCTATGCCTTCGACTGCGCCTACCACACGTCTGAGCACATGGTCGGGACGCTGACCGTCCAGGGGTTCTGACCGCATGGGTGATGCGTTGGACGTCGCTCTGGTGCTTGTCGTGCTCGGGTTCGGCGTCTCCGGCTTCCGGCAGGGCTTCGTGGTCGGGGCGGTCTCCTTCCTCGGTTTCCTCGGCGGTGGGGTCGCCGGGGCCAAGGTCGCGGCCCCGCTGCTGCACTGGCTCGGCCACGGTGAAGGCCAGCCGCTCGGGGCGATCAGCGTCGTGTTCGTCGGGGCGATCCTCGGTCAGCTGCTGCTGACCCCGCTCGGCGCCGCGCTGCGCCGCCGGGTGCGCTGGCGGTCGGCCGAGCTGGTCGACTCGATCTCCGGGGCACTGGTGAGCGTCGTCGGTGTGCTGCTCGTGGCGTGGCTGGTCGGCACGGCCGTCGCGCACTCCCAGCTGCGCCCCCTGGCCCGTCAGGTCCAGCACTCGCGGGTGCTGACCTCGGTCCAGTCGCTGATGCCCGATGCGGCGCAGACCTGGTTCGCGGCGTTCCAGCGGCTGTTCGACCGCAACGGCTTCCCGCAGGTGTTCGGCGGGATCGGGCCGGAGAGCATCATCGACGTCCCGGCCCCGAACGCCGCCCTCGTACAGTCCCCGGCCGTCGTCCTGGCCCGGCACGACGTGCTGGTCATCCACGGCCAGGCACCGTCGTGCAGCAGGGACATCCAGGGCAGCGGATTCGTCTTCTCGCCGCACCACATCATGACCAACGCCCACGTGGTCGCCGGGGTCCGGTCGCTCACCGTCGCGCAGGCCGACGGGACGCAGTACGACGCCACCGTCGTCCTCTACGACCCCCAGCGCGACGTCGCGGTTCTCTACGTCCCCGCGCTCGAGGTCCAGCCGCTGGCCTTTGCCGGCCCGGTCAGCGGCCAGGCCGACGGGGTCGTCGTCGGCTACCCGCAGGGCGGCCCGTTCACCCCGGTGGCGGCCAGGGTCCGGGAGCGGCTCACGGCCCGCGGACCGAACATCTACCAGAGCGCCTCGGTGACCCGCGAGATCTACTCGCTGTACGCACCCGTGCGTCCCGGCAACTCCGGCGGCCCGCTGCTCAACCCCAAGGGCGGCGTGCTCGGTGTGGTCTTCGCCGCCTCGCTCGACGACAACACGACCGGGTACGCGCTGACGGCGGCAGAGGTGGCGCCCGACGCCTCGGCGGGGGCGTCGCTGACCGGCAAGGTCCCCACGGGCAGCTGCACCACCGACTGACCTCCGTCATCCGCCTCCGCCCGCCCAAACCCCGCCACTTGGCCCGAGTTGTGGCGTGTCCTGCGGTGTGTCCCACCACTTGGCGCGAGTTTCCGCTGAGTGGCCGGCCGATGCGTCCGCTCGGCGGCGGTGGCAGGATGCGGCCCATGGCTGACATTGCGGCGCTGCTGTCCGGCATGACCGTTTCGGAGAAGGTGTCCCTGTGCCTGGGATCGGACTTCTGGCACACCGCCGCCGTCCCCTCCGCGGGGGTCGAGCGGATCCTGGTCTCCGACGGGCCGCACGGGCTGCGCCGACAACCGGATGACGTCGACCACCTGGGCATGGCGGCGAGCCTGCCGGCCACCTGCTTCCCGACCGCATCGGCACTGTCGTCGTCCTGGGACGTCGACCTGGTCCGCGAGGTCGGCACGGCGCTGGGGGTCGAGGCCCGCACGCAGGCGCTCGACGTGGTGCTCGGGCCTGGCATCAACATCAAGCGTTCGCCGTTGTGCGGCCGCAACTTCGAGTACCTCTCCGAGGACCCCCACCTCGCCGGCCTTCTCGGCGCCGCGATGGTGCAGGGTCTGCAGTCCCAGCAGGTCGGAGCATCGGTCAAGCACTTCGCGGCGAACAACCAGGAGACCGACCGGCTCCGGGTCTCGGCCGAGGTCGACGAGCGGACGCTGCGCGAGATCTACCTGCCCGCCTTCGAGTACGTGGTGAAGAACGCCCAGCCGTGGACCGTGATGTGCGCGTACAACCGGGTCAACGGCACCTACGCGTCGCAGCACCACTGGCTGCTCACCGAGGTGCTGCGCGACGAGTGGGGCTTCGACGGGTTGGTCATGTCCGACTGGGGGGCCGTGCACGACCGGGTCGCAGCGCTGGCCGCCGGCCTCGACCTCGAGATGCCCCCGCAGTTCGGGGTGAGCGACGTGGCGCTCGTGGACGCGGTCGCCTCGGGAGCGCTCGACGAGTCGCTGCTCGACCTGGCAGCTGGCCGGGTCCTCCAGCTGGTCGAACGCACCAGGGCCCGTACGCCGGCCGCGGCGGACTTCGACGCCCATCACGCGCTGGCGCGTCGGGTCGCCGGCGAGAGCATCGTGCTGCTCAAGAACTCCGACGGCGTGCTGCCGCTGACCGACTCGACCTCGTTGAAGG
The DNA here is from genome assembly GCA_033851695.1 of Frankiales bacterium. Taxonomy (GTDB): domain Bacteria; phylum Actinomycetota; class Actinomycetes; order JAWWOL01; family JAWWOL01; genus JAWWOL01. Next base: position 4,234 of record JAWWOL010000395.1, on the reverse strand, counting down.
TCTGCGTGGTCGGCGAGTTCGCCCGCGCTCCGCGGTTCCAGGGTGCTGGCAGCTCGCAGGTCAACCCGACCAGGGTCGACGTGCCACTGGACGAGCTGCGGATCCTGCTGCCGCTGGCGACCGTCGACTTCGCCGCCGGCTTCGACGGCAGCTCGAACGCTGCCCTCGCCGAGGCGGCCGCGGCCGCCGCCGCCGACGCGGACGTGGTGCTGCTGTTCCTCGGCCTGCCGCCGGGTGAGGAGTCCGAAGGCTTCGATCGGCTGCACATGGACCTGCCGCGTGAGCAGACCGACCTGCTGGCCCGGCTCTCCGAAGGAGACGCGCCCATCGTTGTCGTGCTGAGCAACGGTTCTGCGGTCCGGACCGACTGGTCGGGCAACGCCGCGGCGATCATCGAGTGCTGGCTGTCCGGGCAGGCGACCGGTGGCGCCGTCGCCGACATCCTCACGGGCGCAGTCAACCCCTCCGGTCGGCTCGCCGAGAGCATCCCGCTGCGGCTGCAGGACAACACCAGCTATCTCAACTTCCCCGGCGAGGATGGCAAAGTCCGTTACGCGGAAGGCGTTTTCGTCGGCTACCGCGGCTACGACACGTTGTCCACGCCGGTCGCCTTCCCGTTCGGGCACGGGTTGTCGTACACCGGCTTCGACTATCGCGACCTCCGGGTGAGCCGGACCGGCTCGTACGACGGCGGCGACCTGGCGATCACCGTCGACCTCACTGTGGCCAACGTCGGAGCTGTCGCCGGGCGGGAGGTCGTCCAGGTCTACGTCGGCGATCCGGCGGCGTCGGTGGCGCGGCCGCCGCGCGAGCTGCGGGCCTTCGCCAAGGTGGCACTCGAGCCGGGCGAGGAGCGGCAGGTCTCGTTCACGCTGACGGCCCGCGACCTGTCGTACTGGTCGTCGCTGCACCGCCAATGGGTCGTCGAGGGCGGCGAGTTCACGATCGAGGCCGGGGCCTCGTCCCGGGACATCCGGCTCACCGAGACGATCACGGTCGAGGCCACGCCGCCCGGGCTTCGGCTGGACGGGATGTCGACACTGCAGGAGTGGCTGGCCGACCCAGTGGGTGGGGACAGGCTGCGCGAGCTGGTCGGCGAGGACGAGAACGGCCGGCCGCAGGGCATCCTCGGCGAGGAGGAGCTGATCAGGATGATCGGTAACTTCCCGATCTCGTCACTCGCGTCGTTCGGCCTCGGGATCACCCAGGACATGGTCCGTGAGCTGACCAGCAGCTGAGCTACCCGACGGTGGCCTGGTCCTCGGGCGTGTGCCCAGAGGCGTTGCGTTGCCCGCGGACCGCGGGCAGCGTCAGCTGCGTCCCCGCGCAGCATGCCTCGAAGGGCACTCCTCCGTTATCGCCCGTCGGCGACCAGGCGGAGCCGCTCGATCGTGTTCACGTCCTGCCCCCAAGTCGAGGACTGCGCAGCGATCCGGTCCACGTCGATCCCGTACGGCGCCGTCCCTGCGTACGGTGCGAGTCCAGCAGAACCCCTGCTGAGCAAGGAAACGGCGCCGGTCACGTTGCCGCGTTGGGCATGGGTGAGTCCGACGCAGAGCTGGGCCAGCGCCCGCCACAGGCCGCGTTCCTCAGCCGGTGCGGCCTTCCAGGTGGCCTCCAGCACCTCGTGGGCCTGGAACGGATGGCCTTCGTCGAGGTAGCGCTGAGCCTCGGCAAGCGCTTCGGCCGGCGGCAGGTGCAGCTCGTCCGGCACCCGTTCGACACCAGGGGCCCCGTACGGCAGAGGCCGGCCGAAGTCGTCCCGCGGCCGGCTGTTGCGGGCCCGGCCGACGGCGTCGCGGTCACGCGGCACAGTCATCGCCGGTCAGGGCGGCCGAACTCCGCCAGGGCGGCGGCGACCACGTCCGGCGCCTCCTCCGGCAGGAAGTGGCCGACGCCAGGGATGGTGCGGAACTCGTACGGGCCGACGACGTGCCGACGCGAGGCTCGGGCGGTCTCGGGCAGCAGGCAGCGGTCGAGCTCGCCGTGCAGGGCGAGCACCGGCGCGGACAGCGGCGGCCGCATGGCGCGGGCGAACCGCAGGCCGTCCGGACGGGGCAGGGAGCGGAAGACCCAGCGGTAGTACTCCAGTGAGCAGTGCGCCACGCCCGGCAGCTGGAAGGCCTGGCGCATCCGCTGCTCGTTCTCGGCGTCCGGCCAGCCGGGCCCGGCCCAGCTGCGGGCCAGCCGGATCATCGGCTCGGCGTCGTGCCGCTTGAGGTAGTTCTCGGCCCGCGGGACCTGCATGCCGGCGGCGTAGAAGCTGGTCGACGCCTGGCGCTGCGGGTGGCTGAAGAACGCCGATCGCATCGTCAGCGGGTGCGCGGCGCCGAGCGTGACCAGCCGCCGTACACGCTGCCGGTGCCGCACCGCGGTGGTCCAGCCGAGCATGCCGCCCCAGCCGTGCCCGGCGATCATGGCGTCGTGCTCGCCCAGCGCCCGGATCATCCCCGCGACGTCGGCAGACAGCGTGTCCAGGTCGTAGCCGCGTGGTGGCTTGTCGCTCGCCCCGTAGCCGCGAAGGTCCGGCGCCACGACCCGGAAACCGGCGTCCGCGAGCACCGGGATCACGTGCCTCCAGGCGTACCAGAACTGCGGAAAGCCGTGCAGCAGCAGGATCAGTGGGCCTTCGCCGGCTTCTACGGCGTGGAAGCGCTGACCGTTCGCCGCGATCTCGCGATGCCGCCAGGGGCCCTCGACCAGAACGCAGGTCTCGTCCCCGGTGGGCAGGGGACGGGTCACGGACATGCCCTCAGCGTGGCACAGACCTCGGCGAGAGGTCAGCGCACCTCCAGCGCGGCGGCAACGGTGTTGGTGGGGTGCCGTGCCCAGTCGGCGGTGTCCTTGACCGTACGGATGGTCCGCTCCGGCGGCTTGATCTTCTTCACCGCTCGCAGTCCGACCAAGCCGCCGAGCGCGGCCAGCAGCAGCCACAGGCCGGCCACGATGAGGAAGCCCCACCCTAGGCCGATGTCGAACAGGTTGGCGACGCCGAAGGCCAGCGCGATCGAGCCCATCAGCACGATGAGGACGCCGGACACGGCGGCGATGGCGAAACCGGCGATCGCCGGAGCAAGCCGCTTGACCGTCTGGGCCACCTCGGCGACGGCCAGCTCCTTCTCCATCTGGATCAGCCGGCGCAGGTCGGCGACGGCGCTGTTGACCAGGCTGCCCAGGCTCTGGTCGCCGGACAGCGGGGCTGAGGTGACGCGGGACGGGTCGGACATCGGGTCCTCCAGGGCTGGCGGGCCGTACGCGGTGAGTCGATCATCCTCGGGTACCCGCGACGACGACCCGTCACCCCTTCACCGCTGCCTGTTCCGCCGGCCGGGAGGGTACGTCTGGGGCTTTCCCTCCCGCGAGCCGCCGGGCGTACCTATCGTCAGGACCATGGAGATCTGGTCCTCGGGCACTCTCGAAGTCAGCCATGGCGGTCGGTCAGCTGGGCTACGCACGTAGGCCTTGACCACTCATGATCAGCGGAGCATCATGCGCGGGTAATCTCGGCGCAACCACTCTGCGCTGACCAACCTGGTGGACTGCCTGTCCGCATCGCGGAGCCGCCGGCTTGCAACGGTGGATGGCCGGGGCCGCTCGATTCGGCGGCCCGTTTGCCACGCGTCTCCTGCCCTGCTGCGCCGCTCCTTCGAGCGCGGGAGTGCGACATGCCTCTAGCCAACGTCACCGCCGCGGCACCGACGCGAAGGCGCCGCGGCCGCGGTCTGCGCCAGCTCGTTCCCGGTACGGCCTTCGTCCTCCTCGCCTCGTTGGTCGGCGCGCCCCAAGCCACGGCGGCTCCGGTCGCCCTCGGCGACCCGACCGTCATCCCGTCGTGGAACGCCCTCGCGGTGCAAACATTTCTTGGGGACACGACGAAGGCGCCACAGGAGGCCTTCCTGTACCGGGGGTTCGTCGAAGCCGCGGTCTACAACGCCGTGGTCGGCATCGACGGCCGCTACCGGCCCTACCGGTTCCACGCCCGTTCGCCGCGCGGTGCCTCGGACCAGGCGGCCGCCGTCGCGGCTGCCCACCGGGTCATCGTGGGTTACTCGCCATACGCAACGACCAGCCTCGATGCCGCCTACGCGGCCTCACTCTCGGTGATTCCGGACGGTCAGGCCAAGACGGACGGCATCGCGTTCGGCGAGCTCGCTGCGCGCACGCTCATCAACCAGCGCATCGGTGACGGGCGCAACGCCCCGATCCTGTTCACCCAGCCACCCGGCCCAGGAGT
>JAWWOL010000387.1:0-4343 GCA_033851695.1 Frankiales bacterium | reverse complement strand
TCACCACCCCGCTGAACCGTCGAGCCCGTACGCTCGCGGCCACGCTCGGGCTGCTGTCCTGCTCGGCCGTGCTGGTCCAGCTCAGCCACGGGTCCGCCGTGATGCACGTGCACTACGTGCTCGCGGTCGCCGTGACCGCGCTGTACGAGGACTGGACGACCTATCTCGCGGCGATCGCGTTCGTCGTGCTCGGGCACCTCCTGGTGGCCGGCATCGACCCGGGTGGTGCCATCGCGGACGACCGCGACCCACTGCGGTCCACCCTGGTCGACCTGGTGTTCGTGCTCGGCACCAGCGTCACCCAGCTCGTCTTCTGGTCCTACGCCGGCCAGGCCCGCCTGCGTGACTCCCTCTACCGCACCGAGCTGGCCGAGCTGAGCGAAGGCCGCAGCACCGTGCAGGCCCGGATCCGCCAGCTCGAGACCACCCGCGAGGACCTGCTGGCCACTGTCTCCCACGAGTTCCGCACCCCCCTGACGGCGATCCAGGGCGCCGCCATGACGATGCGCAAGCACCGCACCCGGCTGCCCGAGGCGCGGCTGGACGAGATGCTCGACGCGGTGGTCGCGAACACCGAGCGGCTGGGTCGGCTGCTCGAGAACATGCTCACCGCCGCCGAGGCCCGTGCCCCGGACCGCAAGGCGGTCACCGACGTCCACCGGGTGGCGACCGAGGTGGCCGAGCTGGTCGAGGCCGCTCACGTCCGGCGCGCCCCCAGCGTCGTCGTCGCCGTCGACGAAGGTCTCGAGGCCAGGGTCGAGGGCTCCGCGCTGCACCAGATCCTGGCCAACCTGCTCGACAACGCGATCATCCACGCGCAGCCGGGCTCGCACGCCATCATCTCCGGGGCGGTCGAGGAAGGTGACGTCGTCGTCACCGTGGCCAACGAGGCCGAGGGCGTCGACGCCGAGATGCTGGCCGAGCTGTTCGAGCCGTTCACCCAGCGGGACAGCTCGAGCACCAGGGCGCAAGAGGGCGCCGGTGTCGGGCTCTACGTCGTACGCCGGCTGGTCGAGGTCTCGCTCGGCTCGCTCAGCGTCCGCTCGCAACCCGGCTGGGTCAGCGTCGAGGTCCGACTGCCGCGGGCCCCCGAGGAGCCGGTCGACCTGAACGCGGACGAGCGGTACGCCGGCCGCTAGGCGGGCTCAGGCCCCCATCGCGTGGACGCCGCCGTCCACGTGCACGATCTCGCCGGTGGTCGCCGGGAACCAGTCCGACAGCAGGGCCACGCAGGACTTGGCCACCGGCGTGGTGTCCCCCAGGTCCCAGCCGAGCGGCGCCCGCCCGCCCCAGACGTCCTCGAACCCCGAGAAGCCGGGGATGTTCTTGGCCGCCATGGTCCGCAGCGGGCCGGCGGCCACCAGGTTGACCCGGATGCCCTGGCCGCCCAGCTCACGGGCGAGGTAGCGCGAGCAGGACTCCAGGCCGGCCTTGGCCACGCCCATCCAGTCGTACGCCGGCCACGCCACGGTGGCGTCGAAGTCGAGCCCGAGGATGCACGAGCCCCGCGTCAGCAGCGGCAGGGTCGCCTTGGCCAGCGAGGCCAGCGAGTAGGTGGAGACGTGTACCGCTGTCGCCACGTCGGCCCAGGGCGCGTCGAGGAAGCCCCCGCCGAGGCAGCTCTGCGGGGCGAAGCCGATCGCGTGCAGCACCCCGTCGAGCCGGTCCACGTGCTCGCCGAGCCGTCCGGCCAGCGATGCCAGCTGCTCGTCGTCGGTGACGTCGAGCTCGATCACCGGGGCGGGCTGCGGCAGCCGGCCGGCGATCCGGGTGGTGATCGACATCGCCCGGCCGAAGGAGGTCAGCACGACCTCGGCGCCCTGCTCCTGCGCCTCGCGGGCCACGCCGAACGCGATCGACGCGTCGGTGAGCACCCCGGTCACCAGGATCTTCTTGCCCTCGAGCAGACCAGCCACTTAGTGCCCCATTCCCAAACCGCCGTCGACAGGGATAACCGCTCCGGTGATGTACGCCGCGGCGTCGCTGGCGAGGAACGTGACCACGCCCGCCACCTCCTCGGGGCTGGCGTAGCGGCCCAGCGGCACCGACGAGAGGATCTCGGCCCGGCGGGCCTCGGTGAGCTCTGCCGTCATGTCGGTGTCGACGAAGCCGGGAGCCACCACGTTGGCGGTGATGCTGCGGGAGCCGAGCTCGCGGGCGATCGACCGGGCGAAGCCGATCAGCCCAGCCTTGCTGGCTGCGTAGTTGGTCTGTCCGGCCGAACCGGACAGACCGACGACCGAGGAGACGAAGATGATCCGGCCCCGGCGGGCGCGCAGCATGCCGGAGGCCGCCCGCTTGGCCACCCGGTAGGAGCCGGTCAGGTTGGTGTCGATGACCTCGCTCCAGCTGGCCTCATCCATGCGGAGCAGCAGGGTGTCCTTGGTGATGCCGGCGTTGGCGACCAGGACCTCGACCGGGCCCTGCTGGGCCTCGACCTCCTGGTACGCCGCGTCCACAGCGGCGCCATCGGTGACGTCCATCCGTACGGCGAACAGGCCCTCGGGAGGTGCGCTGCCCCGGTAGGTGACGGCGACCTTGTCGCCCTGGGCGGCGAACGCGCGGGCCACGGCGAGGCCGATCCCGCGGCTCCCTCCCGTGACCAGAACCGACCGGCTCACGACGTGCTCACGCTCCCTCTGCTTGCGACACCGCGGGGAAGTCTGCCACATGCGCCGTTCGGCCCAACGATCCTGCGCTGCCGGGCCCGCGAAAGTGGGTCCGGGCGGACCTGCGCCGACCCGGTGCGGCCGACGATGAACTACTTGTCCACACCAGCACAGCTCTTGTCCCGGAGGTCCCCGTCATGTCGAACCCCACGTTCGCCGCTCAGAGCAGCACCGTCGTCGCCACGCACACCGTCGACGGCGTCCTGGTCCGGCTGGACGGCGCCTTCGACGCTGACTCCGCTCCCGCGCTGCGCACGGCCCTGCTGAGCGTCCGCCCGGCTGGCTGCGACGACGTCATCATCGACGCCGGCGGGGTCACCACGGTGGACGACGACGCACTGGCCGTCCTGCTCGCGGCCGGCGCCTGGGCGGTCGACACCGGTGCCCGCCTGGGCTTCTCCCGGATGTCGGACTGCCTGCGTACCGAGATCGCGTCGCTGGACATCTCGATGCTGCTGCCGATGCTGGCTCCGGCCGGCGAGCGGGTCGCCCGGCCGATGCGGCTCGCAGCCGCGCGCTAGTCCGCCGCGGACCGCACGGCGCGCACCCCCCAGACCGACGGCCTTCCGGACCCCCGACCGGAGGGCCGTCGCCCTTTGGGCCAGCAGGTCGACGAGGTGCTGCTGAGGTATTCCGGGCATGTCCCGGCATGTTCGGCTATGTCCGCAACGAATTCGCCGGATGTCACAAGTTCTTGCTGGGTTGCACTCGCAACGTTACAGCGATCCATGTAGCATCGCCCTCGATCGCGCTGGTGATCCCCCGACATCAGTGCGACCAATGCGGTGCCGGGTGCCTGCCCCCGTGGTCGCCCGGCACCGCTTCTTCATGACCGGCGTCACGCTCTCCCGTGACAGGATCGAGCAGTGACGATCTGCTCGGCCAAGGGCTGCCAGCTCCCCGCGGCCCACACCCTGGTCTGGAACAACCCGACGCTGCACACTCCCGACCGGGAGAAGCTGTGGCTCGCCTGCCACGACCACCGCGAGTCGCTCTCGCGACACCTCGACGTGCGTGGCTTCCTGCGCCGGATCGATCCCGTTCAGCCCTGAGCCGGGTGCCGCAGCGCCCAGGCCTGAGCCGCCGTCGACAGCTCCGCCGAGAGCCGGCTCACGTCCTCCGCGGCGCCACCGGCCCGACCCGCCGCAAGCCCGAGCAGGAACGTCGTGAGCGGTGCCGCCGGCCGGGCCACCCCGTGGGCCACGTCGCGGGCGAGGTCCAGGACGAGGTCGCGGTAGGCCGCGCCCGCCCCCTCGTCCAGGCCGAGCCGGGCCGAGGTCTCGGTCAGCCACTCCTCGAGCACGTTCACGCCAGCTCCTCCGCCCGTCGTAGGTCCTCAGGGGTGTCACAGTCCTGCCAAGGCTCCCGTACGCCGGCCGGCACGCCCACCCGTACGACGGTCAGCGTGGCCAGGACCCTGCGCAGGGCCAGGCCCTCCGGCGGCCCGGCGGCGCCCAGGGCACGGCGCAGCGACTCGGTCCGCCAGACCCCGGCCAGCAGCTGGTCGCGGCCTTCCCGATCCACGAGCATGGCGCCGTCGTCGTCCGGACCGAGCCGACTCTCCAGCAGTACCAGCACTTCTGCGGTCAGGAACGGCAGGTCGGCGGCCAGCACCGCGACGGTCGGGGAGCCGACGTGGGCCAGCCCCGCGGCCAGCGCGGCAACCGGGCCGCC
>JAWWOL010000206.1:0-8073 GCA_033851695.1 Frankiales bacterium | reverse complement strand
GCTGCGCCTCTCGCGGGACCTCGAGTCCGTACAGCTTGGCGGCGTTGAGGCCAAGGATCTTCTTCTTGGTCGCCGCGTTGACCCTCGGGTAGTCCGAGAACTCGTCCCCCGGCGGATAGTCCCAGTCCACGAAGCCCTCGATCTGCCACTTGGGCTCCCAGATCGCGTAGTCGCTGCCGAAGGTCATCTTGTCCTCGCCGACCCAGAACAGCAGCTCCCCCATGACATTCGCGAAGAACCGTGGCCGGGCATGCATCAGGCCGCCGATGACGACCGATAGCCCCGCGTACACGTTTGGCTCTTGCGTGGCCATGAAGCAGAAGTCCTCGATCCGAGGCAGACCGACGTGCTCGACGATGAAGTTGAGGTCGGGGAAGTCAGTCGCGGCGTGGTCGACGTCCGAGACATCGAAGGCATCCTTGTCCAGCGGCCAGATCGTCGGGCCCTTGTGGACGTGGATGTTCTTGATCCCCAGCTCCTGGGCCTTCTCGAGGTAGGTGTAGGCCTCGCGGTCCTTGAGCGTCCAGCCCCGGGAGTCCCCGTTCCACTCCGCCGTGTAGAGCTTGACCCCCGTGCAGCCCCACGTCTTGACGTTCTCCTCCAGCTCCTGCAGGCCGACCCTCCCGTCTCGAGGGTCGAAGCGGGTGTTGACGACGAACTTGCCGGGGTGCTTCTGGGCGAGCTGGCCGTTGCGCTTGGTCGTGTTGAAGCCGTCGCTGTACCACTGCCTGAGGTCGGTCGGCTGGAACACGGCGACATCCACGTAGCCGTCCTCGAAGACGTCCTTCATCAGGTCCTGCTCCGAGTACTTCTGGAAGTGCTCGATCGGCCAGTGCGTCGCCTCAGGACCCAGCCCCTGGTAGGCGTGGAAGCAGTCGATCCACCCCTTGGCGAACTGCTCCTGCCCCTGCCTCCAGTTGGCGGGACTGGCGTCCCAGTAGTGCATGTGGCTGTCGACCACGAAGTACTTCTCGCCGTCCTTCTCGTACACGGCAGTTCCTCTCTGATCGAGTCTCAGCTCGCGCTGGTAGCCAGGTCGAAGCCGAGGTACTCGGCGGCGTCTTCGGGATTCGCAACCAGGATCGTCCGGTCGTCGATGTGGATCATGCGGCCGTAGTGGGTCGACATGTTCTCCTCGAACTCGGCCGCGCCGAAGTAGCCTGGTTCTTCACCGAGGGCTTCGGAGATCTCGTCGTACACGAAATCCATCCGATTCAGGGCATCCAGTCGGATCATCGAGGGAAGCGGCATCACCTTGACGTTCGGGTGCTTCGACTCGACCTCGGCAACGACCTTTCCGACCTGGTTGTTCATCAAGGTCACGCCGCACATGTTGGAGGGCGTGTTGTTGGCGGCGAACGGACTGGGACGGTCTTCCTTCAGGCTGGTCACTGCTTCAGCTCCTTGGGAGTAGTGAGTTCGAGGTCGGCGAGCAGCGCGGAGAAGCGGTTCTTGCAGAGGTCCAGCCCGTCCTCGAACCGCGGGGGCTTCCAGTCCGGCTGGGACCACAGCGGCTGAAGCGTCCGGGCTGCGGCGAGGCAGCGACCGGTCCAGGTGGCGGTCCACTGGTTGAGCAGCGTCTTGTTGTGGTCGGAGAACTCCCGGTCCCTGACGAGCAGCTCGAACATCGCCCTCGTGTAGCGCAGGTCGCGGGACGCGTAGTCGTACTCACCTGCGCCGACCACCGTGGGGGTCACGAAGTCACCGTTGCCCGGCGCGGCCTGCTGTACGAGGTGACTGCGGAACAGCTCCCCGATGAGCGGCTCGAAGACAACGTTGGCGGCGAAGATGGCCTCGCACCAGTCGTCGATACCTGTGAGCTGCTCGGCGACCATGCGCACGCCTTGCCAGGCCGGATCGCTGTTCCACGTGGCGATGTGCGCCGTCCCGTCGAACGCCTCGATCTCGTCCGTCAGGGACAGGTTGTAGAGCGCGAGGTCCTGGGCGAAGCGGATCCGGTGCATGCTGTTCACCGAGATCGCGTTGTTGTGCATGTTCGTCGGGGCCCGCCGGTTGGCGTTGGCGAACAGGTAGAGGCCCAGGCCCTGCTCGACGTGCATCCAGGCACCGACGTGGCGCTCGACGAAGTGGACCCAGTTGCGGTTCCACTGCTCGAAGGCCTTGGACTCGCGGGCCGTGTCGATGTTGGCGTTGATCTGTCGGACGACGTTGGAGTTGTACCTGTAGAGCGTGAGCTCCCACTCCTCGTTGGGGTCGCGGAACTCGTGCCAGCCCAGGGCCGGCCAGTCGTAGCCACGGCCGCCGGAGCCCGGGTACCGCTCCGGCACAGGGCGATCGGAGCCCCAGGCCTTCAAGGCGGTCCACTCCAGGGGATAGCCGCCACGGCCGTCGGAGAAGCCGTAGAGCCAGCCCTGGCTGAGGTAGTGCCGCGGGTCCGGTTGGACCTCGACCGTCACGTCCTCGTAGTGGGTCGGCCTGCGCTTCGCCGGGACGAAGTAGTTGAAGGTGCGCGCGTGGGCGTCCGGGAACTCCTTGGCTCCCGCCTCCGCATCGGTGAAATGGGGGTGCGGCAGGTTGCGCTCGATGGTTGATGTCATGGGGTGGCCCTTCCTGTCACGGGAGCGGGATCTGAGGAACCGGTGGTGGTGAACTTGTCGAAGTAGATGCGCTTCTCCTCCACCCCGAGCTGCTCGAGAGCGGGGATGGCGGCCTCCACCATCGGTGGGGGCCCGCACACGTAGGCGTCGACGCCGGACAGGTCCTTCTCGTGTCGGCGCAGGACGTCGGTGATCAGCCCGACCTCTCCGTCCCAGCTGTCGGCCGGGTCTGGCTCGGAGAGCGCGGGTACGTAGTGGAAGTCGGGCAGGTCCTTCTCGAGACCTCTCAGCTCGTCTTCGAAGCAGAGATCTCTCTTGCCCCTGGCGCCGTAGTAGAACGTGGCCTTCCGCGTACTGGACTGCTCGACCATCGACCGGATGAGCGAGAGGATCGGCGCCATGCCGGCCCCGCCGCCGAGGAAGACGATGTCGCAGTCGCGCGACTCGCGGAGTGTGAAGACGCCGAACGGCCCGACGATGTCGAGCCGTTCGCCGACCGCGAGGCGCGTGTCCAGGAACGAGGAGAAGACGCCGTCCGGATAGACCTTGATCACGAACTCCATCAGGCCGCTGGTGCGGCTCGAGGTGTTGGCCATCGAGAACGAGCGGGTCACGTCCGTCCCCGGCACGGCGATGTCCATGTACTGGCCGGGGAAGAAGGCGACCTCCGTCGGCGCAACGAGGCGCAGCACCAGGTGACGCATGTCGTGCGTGACCGGAGTGATCGAGACGACCTCCGCGACGGCGTCGTTGATCGGTAGCCCGGACCGAATCATGTCCTCGTCGTAGTTGAGCAACTCGATCTGGACGTCCTCGTAGACGTGGGCTCGACACAGGAGCGTGTAGCCCTCTTCCTTCTCGTAGTCCGGTAGGGCGAAGGTCGAGTAGCGCTCCAGCTCGATGTCCTCCCCCTCCAGGACGAAGGACTTGCACGCCGAGCACTGGCCCTCCTTGCAGCCGTGCATCAGCATGATTCCCTGCTCGGCGGCGGCCCGCAGCACTGTCTGCGACTCGTCGACCTCTATCTCGATGCCGACGGGCTCGAACCGCACGACGTGCTTGTCGCTCACGGGCTCCTCTTTTCCGGCTTGCTCTTGATCGGACAAAGAGGGGGCCCGCGGGGCCCCCTCTTCGTGACGCGTCACGCGCTGGCGGGCGCGTACCTACCAGCCGGGCCGCCACGCACGTACGCGGCGTGGAAGGCCTGTCGCTCGTCGTCCGACATCTCGTTCAGCAGGACGTTCGGGCTCTGCAGCGGCGGGCACCGGCGCAAGTGGTCGAGCGTCCACATCTTCTTGGGGTCGAGGTCGAGGTGCGGCTGCGCGGTCATCGTCTTGCCGTCGTCACGCACGAAGCCCATGTCAGAGATGACATCTGCCCAGTTCCAGCCGTGGTAGAGCGTCTCCCACTCGCGCTTCCCGATGAGCTGACCCATGTTGGGGGTCTCGCGGCCCTGGAACGTCGGTCGGAACGCCTCGACGTCCGTCCAGCGGCAGGCCTCGTGGCAGTAGGTCCGCCAGTGGCCGTCGACCTCCGCCATGACCATGTCCTCACGGACGAGGCACGGCACCATGCACGTCCAGCAGCGCTGCGGGTACTGGTAGTTGACGTCTTCGAACACGATCGGGTTGTGCCCGTTCGGCATCGACAACCGGTTGTAGTTCTCCCACCACGCGCCGTACTTGTCGTACCAGCCCGGGTACTTGTACTCGAACCACTCGAAGTCCTTGTCCGTCATCCCGTCCATCCGCCAGTAGTTGGCGAGCCAACCGGTGCAGAAGAACTGCGCGACCTCGTGGACGTAGCCCTTGTTCCAGATCTGGTTCCAGGCCTCCTCGATGAGGTCGTGCGGGATGACCAGCCCATACTTCTCGAGCGGGACCAGGTAGCTGCGGTAGTAGTCGTCGTAGATCCAGCGGCGCCACATCTCCGCGTAGCTCTCGCGCTCCTGGCGGCGGTCCTTCGTGCCGTACTCGATGAAGGTGCCAATGGCCGCGTCCACGACGCGGTGGTTGTTCCACCACGCGTAGCGCAAGTCGCGCTCGAGCAGCTGGTGGTTGCCCTCGTCGGCCAGCGCCATCAGGAGTGTGGCGTAGCCGTTGCTGATGTGCCGGGACTCGTCCGACTGCACGGAGTGGAACACCGTCGGCAGCAGGTAGTCGCCGTTGGCAGCGGCCTCGGCGGGCATCGCCACGAACAGGGTGTTCGTGAAGGCGGTCTCCGCCACGATCGTGAGGTAGATGCTCGCCGCGGTGATGGCGTCACCAGTGATGAAGCCCTCGGCGAACTGCCGGCCGATCGTTCCGCAGTAGTCGTTCTGGAAGTTGCGAAGGCTGCTGTTGAAGCCCGCCGGGTCGATGTAGTTCTGCATGTAGAGGCGCTTGAGGTTCTGCTGAATGGTCGAGTGCCGGACCTCGTCGATCATCTGGATGGCCTGGCCGTTGTGAAGCTCGGCGTTGGGCACCGTCCGGAACAGCAGGGGCATCGCGCGCGCAGCGGAGATCTCCGGCAACGGGATGATGCTCAAGAACAGCTTCTGCCACTCGAGCCACCGCTCCTCCACCTGCCGGAACATGTTCCCGCGGATGGCGCCGTCGGAAGCTCCGTAGACGCGGTTGTCCTTCTCCTCCTGCATCGGGAAGTACGACCTGAGAACCTGCTTCAGCGGATCCTTCTTGTTCGCCTTCGAGAAGGTGTAGTCCGTGCCGTACTGCGACACGGGTTCGTGATACAGCGGGGCCCATGCAAGTTCTTGGATCTTCTCGTGGGCCTTCGCCACGCTCTGGCGGCTCATCAGGCCTCCCTTGGTTCTAGGTTGGTGCCTGTACCTCGATTACAGCCCCTGTCCAGGGTGTCGGAGGTCTCAACATGAGACGGCTACCGCTCGCCGAGGACTGTTGTACGGAGCGTCTCCAGATGGCTGCGCACGTCGCGCATCAGCTGACGGTTGCCCTCAGCGGCAGGCTCGATCCCCAGAGCCTCGAGGAGCTGCCTGGCCGCAGCTGACGGGTCGCCGCCACCGCCGAGCACCGGGTGCAGTCCCTGCTCAGCAAGGTGGTTGAACACCAGGTTGACGACGCTCCACGGGTTGTAGGTCTCGGTGTCCTCGTCCATGGCGCACCTCCTCAGCCGGAGTATCCGTCGACGTCGGGTCGGCGAGGGGAGTCGTCTCATTCTGAGATGACGGGGACGCTCTCGCGAGGTAAAGATGACTTGCGCGGGTATTTCATCTGCCCTGCCCGCGATCTCCTTGATGACACCAAGGGGCTGCCTGATGCAGCGCGTACGAGCCGCCACCGATGGCACCGGCCTAGCGGAGACGCGCGTCCGCTTCTTGACCGAGGAGTCGGTGCAGAACCACAAGGTCCGGGACCCGATCCTCGCGTCGTGGAAGCGCTCGCGACACAGCCGGGTAGCGGCCGACCGGGTCGAGATCCCCTACATCGCCGATCCGGATCTGGAGAGCCCACTGGCCCGCAGCGCGGCGCCAGTGCTGAGCAGCCTGCACGAGTACCTCGGGGGCCAGCCGATCAGCATCATCCTGACGGACAGCAGCGGGCTGGTGGTGTCGCGGCTGTGCGGGGACTCGGGCATCGAGCGCCACCTCGACCGCGTGCTGCTCGCGCCTGGGTTCAGCTACGCGGAGTCCTACGTCGGGACCAACGGTATCGGCACAGCCCTCGAGGACGGCGGCCCTGCGCACGTGTTCGGCCACGAGCACTACGCGGAGAACCTGGAAGACCTGGCCTGCGCGGGAGTGCCGATCCAGCACCCCGTCACGGGCAAGGTGGTGGGCGCCGTGGACCTGACCTGCTGGCGGAGCGATGCCGGCCCGCTGCTCATCGCGTTGGCGAAGATCACAGCCGCACAGATTCGGCAGTCGCTGCTCATGGAGGCGACGATCCACGAGGTAGAGCTGCTGCAGGAGTACCTCCGGGTCTGCCGTCGCTCGGCCGGGATCGTCCTGGCGCTCGACACCAATGTCGGGTTGATGAACGACTTCGCCCGCACGATGCTCTGCCCGGCCGACCAGGCCGCGCTGCTGCTCCAGGCCGGCGAGGCGCTGAAGGCGGGGCGCCGCACGGAGGTGCTCGTGCTCCCGAGCGCGACGACCGTCAAGGTCTACGTCCGCCCCGTCGAGGGTTCTGCTTCCGCCGGTGTGGTGCACGCCAAGATCGTCGAGCAGGCATCATCACGCCCTGCCGTCCTGGGCTCCACGATCAGGATGCTGCTGCCGGGGCTCGTCGGGACCGGTCCGGTCTGGCGGCATGCCTGCGACGAGGTCGAGGCGGCCTACGCGGCCGGCGACTGGCTGGCCGTCACCGGCGAGCCGGGGGTCGGAAAGCTCGCCGTGCTGCGCGCCGTCCTCCAGCGCCGCAACCCGGCCGGACGCTTCACCGCCCTTGAGGCAACCTCCCGCGACATCCGGCGGGCCCTACTCGAGGACCCGCCAGGGGCCGTCGTCCTGCGTCACCTCGAGCGTCTGGGAACCGCGGGCACGCGGGCGCTGTCGGCCACGCTCCAGGAGGCGGCGCTGCGGCCGGGTATGTGGGTGGCCCTTACCGGTCTCCCTACGGACGAGATCTTGCTGCGGCTGTTCCCCACCACCGCGGACATCCCGCCGCTGCGACACCACATCGAGGACCTGCAACTGCTCGTACCTTTCTTCCTGTCGCGTCTCGGCTTCGGAGGCAAGCTCACCTGCTCCCCCGAGGCCATGCAGACGTTGATGAGGGCCCAATGGCCGGGCAACGTGGAGCAGGTGCTGCACACCCTGCGATGCGTCGTGGAGCACCGGCGCAGCGGCGTCATCCAGCCGCAGGACCTCCCCTCGGACATCGGGTCGGTCAGCCGTCGTCGGCTCAGCCCGCTGGAGTCCCTGGAGCGGGACGCGATCGCGCAGAGCCTGGCGAACAGCCACGGCAACAAGGCCGTCGCGGCGTCGGCGCTGGGGATGTCGCGGGCCACGATCTACCGCAAGATCCACCAGTTCGGGATCGTCCCGCCGACGACTGAGGCTGGCCCATAGTGCGCGGACAAGGCGCCCTCAACGCTCATTGACATCCGCCACGAAGGCAGCATCCAGGGGCAGATCAGACCCCACCGGCTCGTCCGCGCGAAAGCACGCCGAGCGAGCGCGCGCGACGGCGTCGACTACGGCGCGATCGTCAGCCTCGCGATGCTGTCATCGTGAAGATCGAATCGGTAGACGAGGTCGACACGGTTGCCAGGAAAGTTGCCTTCCAGGCGGTTGCGGACCTTCGCGGTTCGCACGCCCCCCAGCCCGGAACCGCCGGCCCCCGCCCAAGGTTGAGATCTCACCCGGGAACGGCCACTGTCGTTCACGAGGCCTCGGGAGCATTCGGTTCCGACGGGAGATGACGGGTTTAGCGATGACGTGGCCCGCTTCGAGTCGAGGACGGGCGAACAACCTGTCGTACTTTGCTGCCCGCGGTGGAGCCGGGCCTGCGAGTGCCTCAAGAGGTCCGATGTGACCAGTTCACCGCGCACTCGT
>JAWWOL010000378.1:0-2723 GCA_033851695.1 Frankiales bacterium | reverse complement strand
GACGCGGGGAAGATCGCCGCCGGCAACGGCATTGGCACCGGCTTCACGATGGTCGACCCACCGACCAACGGTGTCGGCTACCAGCCGCAGAACCTGGCCGTGTCCACGGCGGCGCCGGGCACGCTTGGCATCACCACCGACAAGGGCATCGCCTGGCTCGGCAGCAATGCTCAGCAGAATGCGCTCGGTGTCGGCATCCATCCCGGTCGGGTGATGGACCTGACGACGACTCTGGTCAACCCACCGCCGGGCAGCGGAGCCTTCGAGCAAGCGGGCCTGTGGTGGGGCAACGACGAGAACAACTACGTGAAGCTCGTCACCATCTCCCGGGCCGGTTCAACCGGCGTCACCACGAACGTCCAGATGGCGATGGAGCTGGCCGGCGGCAACGCCAAGACCATTGACACGCCGGCCCTGCCGAGCCTCACCGGCTCGCGCATCGCCTTCACGCTGCACACCGACCCGGTCAACGGGAAGGTGACCGGCTCGTACACGATCAACGGTGGCTCTGCGGTGACCGTCGGAACAGTGAGTCCGCCGGCCGCCTTGTTCAGCGCTGACGCAGCCGGCATCGACCCGACCATCGGCACCAACACGTTCGGCGGCGTCTTCGCCACGCACCGCAACGCCACCGCAGCGCTGCAGTACCGGTTCGACGACTTCGCGCTCCAGGACGTCACGCCGACGACACCCCCGCCGCCCCCGGGCAGCCCCACCTTCCAGCGCTTCTCGATCGCCGCCACGGTCAGCTCGCCGACGGCCATGGCCTTCGGGCCGGACGGCCGGCTCTACGTCACGGAGCTGCTGGGCAAGATCCACGCCCTTACGCTGAGCTCGGCGCACCTCGTCACGGCCGACCAGGTGATCACGGTTCTCGGCTCCCGGCTGACCACCGGTCTGGCTATCGACCCGGCATCGACAGCGACCAACGTCATCCTCTGGGTGTCCCACTCGGATCCGGACCTGGCCGGTCCGGACCCCACGACCGGCATGGGGGGCGGTGCCGCCAACTCCAGTGCCGTCGCGAAGATCACCGTGAACCCGGTCTCCCGTACTGCGGTCCGCACGACGCCTGATCCGATCACCGGGCTGCCGCGCTCGCAGGCCAACCACACGATCAACGCCGTCCACTTCGGCCCCGTGCAACCGGACGGCCGCCGACGCCTCTTCATCGCCGTGGCCGGCAACACCGGAGCCGGCGCCCCGAACAACTCCGCGGAGTCGCTCGGGGAGTTCGGCCTCCGGGAGGAGCAGCCGCTGTCGGCCGCGATCCTCCAAGCGGACGTCTTCGGGTCCGGCTTCGACGGCAGCTGCGCCAACACGACGGACATCTACGCCGCGGCGCCCTGCTCGGTCACCACGTACGGGACCGGACTGCGCAACAGCTACGACTTCGTCTGGCACTCCAACGGATCGTTGTACGCCACCGAGAACGGCGCTTCGGTGGGGCCGACCTACCCCCGTTCCCCGACCGCACCGTGCACGGGTCTGGCGCCCTACCCGGCCAACGACCCCGGCGACCAGAACGACTTCCTCTACCGGATCCAGCAAGGGCGCTACTACGGGCACCCCGACCCGCACCGCCTGCCCACGCCCGAGTGTGTCTTCAAGAACGGCAGCCTCCAGGGCGTGCCGCCGTTGCCCAGCTACCAGCCGCCCATCGCCGACCTCGGTCCGCACAAGTCGGCTGACGGCATGATCGAATACCGCTCAAGCGCCTTCGGCGGGGCAATGCGCGGCAACCTGCTCATCACCAACTACTCGATCGGTGACGACATCACCCGCGTCGTCCTGTCCGCCGACGGCACGTCGGTGGTCTCCCGGACCAGCCTCGCCGGCGGCTTCACCGACCCGCTGCCCCTGGTTGAGGGGCCCGACGGCACGATCTACGTCGGGGAGTTCTCGGCCAACCGCATCACGGCACTGGTCCCCGACACCACCACTACCAGCAGCACCGGCACCTGGACGACCAAGGCACCGCTGCCGCTGGCGATCCTGGACGCCGGGGGGACCGCACTGGGCGGCAAGCTCTACGCGGTGGGTGGCAAGACGAGCGCCTCCCACCTCCGGTCGCTCTATGTCTACGATCCGGCCACGAACGCCTGGTCGACAGGTCCTGCGCTGCCCACTGCCTACCCTGCGGTGGAGAACCCGGCAGTGGTGGCCTACAACGGCAAGCTGTACGTCTTCGGCGGGTCCACCGCAGCGTTCTCCGGTGCCGTCGCGAGTGCGGCCGTCTACGATCCGGCCACGCGCGTCTGGACGATGCTTGCGGCCATGCCGACGGCCCTTGGCGGGGCCGCGGCAGAATTGATCGGTAGCACCATCTACGTCGCGGGTGGCATGGGGGCCGACGGCGCCTCGGTCTCGGGATTCTGGAAGTACAACCCCGCTACCAACTCGTGGAGCGTCGGTCCTGCGATGTCCACGCGGCGCGACAACCCGGGGTCAGCCGTGCTCGGCGGCAAGCTCTATATCTTCGGCGGGCGGACCCGCAACGCCGATGGCACTACGCCCGTCGCAACGCTCAACTCGGTGGAAGCGTTCGATCCGGCGACCAACCAGTGGCAGGCCCGCGCACCAATGCCCACCGGCAGGCGGACCATGGCCGTGGGCTCGATCAACGGCCGGGCCCAGCTCGCCGGAGGTGAGCGGTCGACAACTGCGAGCGGCACCTTTGCCCAGAACGAGGAGTACGACCCCGTGGCCAACGCGTGGCGGAC